>NZ_JACSOF010000193.1:0-10619 GCF_014349205.1 Photobacterium sp. BZF1 | reverse complement strand
GATTATGTGTTATCGGATATGTTTGTTGTTTGTCTTTATGCTAAAGGTATCATAACCGCCAGTGATATAGTTTTGATGATCAAATGTTGGCGGGAAGAATGAAACAGGACGGAACCAGAAAGCGTATAAGGCAGGATGCACAACTACATGTTCGTAGTGTAAGAGCAAAATTTATTAAGTCATTTGGAAATTTATCCAAAGCTAATCATTCCATTTCTATTGGTACTTCTACTTTGAAATAAGTGAAAGGCCAGGAATGATTTGATAAAAACACATACCCAGCGCAGGACCGGGTATGTGTTTTTATTAAAAGAGTATGGGTATCAACTAGGGAGGTTAGGGCCTTCTAACTCAATCGGCTCTTTTTCAATCGGCTCTTTCGGGCCTGCAAATTTAGGCTTCATATCAAGGATATACACATCGATAAGCGCTTTGATTCTAGCAAGTACTTCTCGGGTTCGTATTTTAAGCCCGGCTAAGCCTTTCGGCTCAGGGACAGAAAGACAAATCGCATCAATTTGATTTCTGTCTGCAATGAATAGCGCACGCTCGCAGTGAAAGCGCTGAGTAATGATGACAAAGTGGTTAGCATCAAATACGCTTTTGGCCCTTACTACAGAATCTAGGGTTCTAAAACCAGCATAATCCAACACAATGTCTTGCTCAGGTATGCCAGACCTCAACAAGTCTCGTTTCATCGTCCATGGTTCATTGTAGGAACGATGGGCATTATCACCGCTTAGCAGCAAGATATTGACTTTTCCTTCTTGATAAAGCTGCAAAGCGGCATCTATTCGATATTGGTAATACGGGTTAAGGGATTTCGCAATGTATTTGCTTGTCCCTAAGACTAAGCCAATAGATCGGGCAGGGGTGGCCTGCGTGTTATCAAAAATACGAGATGAAGCTTGATCGGAGAACCATCTGTCGATCAATAAGATGCTTGATATGACGAGAATACAGCCTATTGCACTGAAACGTATGATATTCAATATCTTCATAACGTCCCGGCGGTCTTGGCTGAAAATGCGGCCAGAGACAAACTTTCTCTCTGGCTGTCAAGATAGTACATGTGCGACTAATTCCCTTGTGTTGCTAATAGCGAAAAAATACGATTCTGCGTTTCAGTAGTTTAACCTAATCGATTGAGTCTGTTGTGTAAAATCAGCGTCAAATACGCGCCTAATATACTGATTACGCTTGCAAGGGTGCTGTGGGTCAGATGGCGGGAAAAACAAAAGCCTTTTGGTCGGACATACTGGATTCGAACCAGCGACCCCTACTCCCCCAGAGTAGTGCGCTACCAAACTGCGCTAATGTCCGCCAAAAGGCTTTATATTCATTGCTTTAGCTGAGAATCGTTTTAAATTCTACAATACAAAGGAAAGAATGCAATAGGTGGTTAATCCAAAATAAAACCTGTCTCTCATTATTTGCGATAAAACTATCTAGCTGATTTAAAAGTAATCAATCCTTTATTGTTACACGAGACGGACAATTACCAGAAAAGGGCTAGTGGTTGGACCAGGTGCCGGCATTCTTGCGATAGCTTCACTCGGTATATCGATGGATTGGCATTTTCGATGCTAACTTGAAGCCATTCTCCGTTAGGCTTATTCATGCTTTGATAACGTAGTGCTGTGAAGGGGAGATAAGAATATTGCTTGGATGCGTTTTTTTTGCGTGATGACTGGAGTGCAGGATAATGAAACGCTTAATAATCTGAAACCAAATGTCGCAGTTAAGGTCCAAACAAAGTGAAAGTGGAAAGAGCGTGATCCCTCGGAGGGAATTAGAAGTATAAGATAAGGTGTTGAAAGTGGATGCTTCTTGCTTGGGTTTTTTGTTTTTATCGTTTGAATTAGCTTGTTGCATTATGGCTTATGAATAAGCTGTGGTTAATCAATTTGCTAAAGTGTTATCCCTAGTCCACAATGACAATATGCAATCAAACCCTTCTGATTGCTGAATATTTGATAAATTCCTTAAATTTATGTTCACAAGGATTCTAACAAGAGGTATTATCAGCGCATCTACCCTTAGTAGTTCCTTAACTATTGCCACTCATTGCTTCTAACAACTTCTGTGCTGCATTGGATGTGGTTCAATATGACAAGAATTCTCTTGCCTTGATGCAAGGTACAATACTTTAGAATGTTATTTGCGTATCATCATGACATCATTCAAAGCTCATATAATTGCTTGTGATCACTCTGCATGATATTCAGTTTAAGAGGTAATATTGATGGATAACTTTGCAGCTGCTGAAAAAGCTTTATCAGCAATGCTTAATAGTGTTGAAGCGAAAACCGTTAAAGTTGATACAAAAACCGGTGTCGTAAAAGAAGAGCGTGTCGACTACCGCCAAGTACTGATTGATTTTGCTGATGAAGTTCCGGGTCGTCAAAAGGCTGTGATTAAACGCATGCCACTACACAAAATTAACAACCTTATTGCTGTTCTTCATGAGTTTAAAGAAGAAGCCCGTCAGGTAAGAATGATGGAAATCTTGGCTCTTATGGAAAAAGATGGTGTCGTTCCTGAAGATTTGGTTGACCAAGTCGAAGAATAAAAATCGCGCTTCTAACTGTTAATTGTAGATATTAGCCTGCATTCGGTAGAGTGTTGCTAAACTAATTTAAAGTCTCTGAACATACCTGCTTCAGAACATTTACTCTATTCAACGTAGAGTAATCTCTTATATGCCTCTTAAATGTGTCAATCAAACGATTGGCACATTTCTTCTATATTTCATATGCAAGCTGTTACTCTTCGGCATGTAATGTCTCTAATTACATATACTCGTATCCACATTAACGGTATTAGGGCGAATGTGTTCCTGATAGTATGCTTATGTGAGAATAATATTAACTGAAAAGGTTAAATAGTGGATACGTTGGTAGAAGCACAACAGCTTGGAAAAAGTTACGGTCGGTTTCGAGCGTTGATGGACATTAATCTTACCATTCAGCCGGGGCAGGTTTTAGGTATCCTCGGCCATAATGGTGCTGGTAAATCATCGTTAATTAAATGTTTATTAGGTGCTCATGACTACGATGGAGCATTAAGTGTCTTTGGTCTCGAGCCAAGGAAAGAACGCGTGAAAGTAGTATGTGACTTGGCTTATCTCTCCGATGTTGCTGTTCTCCCCGAGTGGATGACAGTAAAACAGATTATTAAATATAGTGCTGGTGTACACCCTAATTTCGATCTTGCTTTAGCAGAAAAATATTTATCTCAAACCGACATTAAGCCATCGACTAAGATTGGCCGCCTTTCAAAGGGAATGAAGGTACAACTCCATTTAGCTTTAGTTATGTCTGCTGATGTCCGTTTGTTGATATTGGACGAACCTACGTTAGGTCTGGATTTGATGTTCAGAGAGCGCTTCTATAATCAGTTGATGGACTGGCTGAAGCAAGGTGAGCGTTCAATGGTTATTGCCAGCCATGAAGTTGAAGAAGTCGCTCATCTACTGACAGACTTGCTGATTTTAAAGAAAGGGAAATCGGTAGCTGCTGGTACGGTTGAAGAGATAATGGGCCGTTTTCAAAAGGTCTGTGTAATAGAAGAAAACAAGCGCCAAGCTGAAGCTGCAAGGCCCCTATATATTCAGCAAGGGGTAAAAGAATCTATGTATATATATGAAAACGTTAAAGCAGATAAGCTTATAGCGTTAGGCGAGGTCAGCGAGCCTTCCATGTCCGAAGTGTTTATTGCGCTGCAGCAGGAGGAAGCATGAGAGCTTGGTTTACTCTGCTGGAAAAAGAGCTGATTGAACACCGTATTGTCGTTCGGCTTCCGCTTTTATTGCTGGCTTTTGCCATTATCAATTTTGTTTTTGTCATGCAAGGAGACAATGTCTCATTCTCCGTTCAGTCGAGTGGGCAAGGGATCATTGATTGGGGTATTGCTCAAGGAACATTTGCGGGCCTCATCGGCAAGCTAAATGAAGTAGTGGCTGGTGTTGTCTACTTAGTTCTGTTTTTTATATACGTACCCAAAACACTACGCAAAGAAAAACAAGAGGGAAGCTTGCTGTTTTGGCGTTCAATGCCGGTTTCAGATTATCAGGCCGTAGCGGCAAAAATGGTTTTTGCCCTAATAGTCATCCCGTTGATTGCATCTACCTTGATGCTGGCCGCCGATTTTATTGTCTGGTTATTGGCAACCATTTGGTTAACTCAAGACCTGATGGCGAGTTGGGGGATTTCTTTTGCCAATTTAGTTTCCCATTGGTTTGAGTTTCTAGGCCGGTTGGGATTAATGAGTGTTGCGTTGTTTCCCCTTGGCGCAGGGCTTATGGCACTGTCACAGCTTACTCGTTACCCACTCCTTGCAGCGATTTTAGTGGTGATCTTATTTAAAATTGCGATGTTTCAGGCGACAGGTTCAAGCGAAGTCGGCAATGTGCTTTCAGAGATTTATGGCTTACCGTTCTCAATTTTGACGGGATCGTCTGCCTTGAGCGTTTTTGCTGGTTTCGGTGTTTTTGCCCATCTGGTTATGTTGTTGGTTGGAGTGGGTTTGTACTTGATGAGCTGCTGGCTGAGAGGGCGGGATGATATGCTAAGGATGATGTAGCCCAAGTACTACTCGCCAGATATAAAAAACGGAGAATGTTGTCATTCTCCGTTTTTTTAATTTTAGATTCGAGCGGGTTTAACTATGCCGCTACAACAGTGTTTAGGTATTCTACCTCACGCTTGTACTTACGTACGTTGCGTGAAAGGGTACCTTTAGGCACATCGAAACGCTTCTCTGCTTCATAGCTAGATAGGCCTTCGAAAATCACAGCTTCAACAGCAATACGCTGGTTTTCAGATTTGAAGATGCGTTGTGCAATAATTTTATATTGTGAACGGTTCATGTGTTGTGTACTCGCTAGGCAAAAAACATTCCCAGAGGAAATCTCTAAGGAAGAAAAGTTAGTTCTCATTTATGATTGATGAGATTACCAGCTGAACCCTAACAGAACCTTAATCGATTAAGCGTAATCCTGTTGGTAGTGCATCACCGAATACGCGCTTAGTTTCACTCTCCGTCAGCACTTTGACGCTCGATACCATTTCTATCCAACTTTCTGGCGCTTTGCTCGATTTTAGCTTCGAAATTACGTCATTTCGATTCTTTTCATCGATGTCCAAAGTGCGGTCTCCAGTCATCCGGCACATCATTACTGCGGCAAAAGCGATGTTCGAGTCTTTGCGCCAGTCGAAGTCCATAAGCTCCGGCAAGCAGTAGGCAACATGTTGCGGGGTGAGCAAATTGTGAGCACTACCATAAAACGGACTGCGTGTGGCAATACGGCCAATCGCCCACCAATGTGCCTGCGAGTACTGTGTTTTTTGTAGGCGACCAAAAATCCATTCGATTAGCTGAAGCTTTTTGTCAAACGGTAGGTTTTCAAGGCTAGCTGCTAGGCGAACCATATCTTCATAGCTTCGCTCTTGCATCTCCTTGGCAAGTTTGCTGTTGCGGCTTGCCGTAGGGTTGATGTACTTCGCGATGTCTTTGTAGATAACAAGCTGCTGCTCTTGGCTTAGCCCGCCTGATACCCGGCGCCAGAACGTCCACCAATCACTCCATGTCTGAGCACTAGTGTTTGATTGGACACCATGCTGGTACAGTTGCCAGATCTGCTCCATGCGCCATTCATCAGATGGGTAGCCAAAGCCCGGGCGCATGGTGAAGCCGGTCAGTTTCAGCCAGTTCCGCTCGTGGAGATCAGAGCGACGACGCCTTTTTTTGCTTTCTAGCAATGCATTGGCGAGTTCTCTGAGGCACGGGGTCTCCCAATCGTCACGCTTGCCGAGGGTTTTCTCTAACTGGTTGCGGAGGGTCTTGATGGTTTTTGGGGCATTGTTCTTGGTGCTGCCGCCGTAAGCTTGTTTTACTAGCGTAATCGCATCATCCATGCGTGCTGGTAAAGCAGATTGTGCAAGGGTAGAGTCGTCGCCCTCACGGCTGAGTTTTGCTAAATCCTTACGGATGGCAAATTCTACTTTCCAGCGTTTGTTGTCATCATGGATGCTCACGCACTCTAGTTGCAGTGTACCTACTTCTGTCAGTTGACAGGCGAGGGTGACTTCTTCGCGATCTTTTTGGTTAGCTGCAAGCTCTGCCCGATCACGATCACTGTCAAGCGTTGCAATAAATGGTGGCAACGATACGAAGCTCTCTTCATCAACCGTGAATATTTCACCAGCTTGTGTGTGACTGTCATCGGTTGATGACACGAGGTTAAACCTAACGGGCTCACCTAGTGTTAGTGCAAATTTGCGGTCTTTCAGGCGAATTTCAGTGCTTTCGTCAATGCCTTTAGGTAATAGGCAGAGGCCTTGCTTCTGGCGCTTTTTATTTTCAAGTACCAAGAAGAATGAACGGGCAGAGCCGCCGCCAATCTTAAGTTGGGCACCGTGACGAGCTTTGGCATAAGCGACTGCGCCATAGGCGACAGCAAGGTCTGGATGCGGGTTATCAAGCTGAGTGACGCTGTCACCTTTCCAATTGGAGAAAGTATCAAGCACTCGATTAGATAGCAGCGGGCTGTTGAAGACACCACCGTTAAGCAATACTGCTACAGGAATGGCTGGTTGGTCGGCTTGCGGTGCTTGTGAACTGCCTTTTAGGGACTCACGACAGACTGAATCATGCAAACTAATGAATTGGGCTAGGTGTTTGCTGATAGCTGGGTCGGCTGCATATGGTAGACCAAACTCAATCACTGCAGCCTGACGGTGGCTTGGTTGGTCACTGAAGTCAGTTTGGGGGAAGAAGCCATCAAGGGCGATTTGATGGACTTCATCGCGAGTCATATCAATGCTTTTTGACCCGCCGATTAACCGCGAACCACTGCCCAGCATAGTAACTTTGGCCGTATCAGGGGCGTTGCCCGACAGTAATTGTTCTTTAACCTTACGTGTCTGCTGGATGAGCTTCGAAAGACCAGAGGCACTTAACTTTTTTCTACCGCCATGCAGGCGTTGCTCGGCGAGGTGGGCAAGGGCAAGGTCAATGTTATCACCCCCTAGCATGAGGTGGTCACCAACGCCAATTCGGTCAAGAGTGAGTTTTTCATCTTTGGTACCGACTTTGATCAGGCTAAGGTCAGTCGTACCACCACCTACATCGCAGACCATGAGTAATGGAATATCTTTGAGGATATCTTCGGCGTTATCTTTGTGTTTGGCGTACCAGTCATAACAAACAGCCTGAGGCTCTTCCAATAGTAGAATATCGCCAAAGCCAGCCAGTTTCGCCGCTTCTAGCGTTAGCGCCCTTGCTCCCTCATCAAAAGAAGCAGGAACTGTGATCACGACTTCCTGATCTTTGAGTTTGTCACTAGGGTGATGGTAATCCCATGCCTGACGAACATGGTTTAAGTAGCTGGCACTTGCGATAACAGGAGAGACTTTTTCGACACTTGCATTGGACGACCAAGGAAGGATGGCCTCGGTTCTGTCAACGCCGGTGTGTGATAACCAGCTTTTGGCACTGACGACTTGTCGGCCTTCCACCTTTGCGCCCATTTCCCGGGCGAGCTCACCGATAATCGCATGTTGAATATCCCCTGCGACAGGTTCGATATCCCAAGGTAGTACCATTAAAGCGGGATCAATTTCGCCTTCGGCTGGGTGATAGCGAAATGAAGGAAGAAGTGGTTTACGTGCAACCTCACCCGGGGCGATAAGCTGGTCGATTTCAAAAATCTGTATTGGGCTTGATTCTAGGTTATCTGAAATCGGTGTGTAGGCGACAACGGTGTGTGTTGTACCGAGATCAATACCGACAAGGTAGCGAGGAGAAGTCATGCATCACTCCAGACGTGTTGTTTTAATACTTTTTAAGGTTTTCGATAGTATCCCAAAAGGGGATTGAGTGCATTAATGAAGGTGCTATCTTTATGATCAAATCTTTGATTTCAAAAAAAGAAAATGTCCTATCTAAACGCAAATAAAAACGGCGCCCTGAGGCGCCGTTTTAGATAACAAAGTGTTATTTCTCGCGAACGTCGAATTCGACTTGCCACTTCTGACCGCCATCGGTCGGAATCGCTTCAAGGCAAAGGCTGCCAAGCTCAGTGACACGAGAGGCTAGGCGAACTGGAACGATTTCGCCTGCAGTGCGGCCATCAGATACAGGAAGAGTGACCTGGATAGCAGGAAGTTCCTCTAGTTCTTCTGGTTGCCACCAGTCAAGGTGAGTACCTGCTGGGTCATCACGGCGTACTGTTGAACCGAAGAACTTGAACTGAACGGGTTGGCCAATGACCAGACCGAACTCACGGCTAGGTACGTCGGCGTGGGTTCCTTCTTCCATACCGAATGGGGCAACACATAGTGCTTCTAGTGGTGGTTCCATGCCAGGGATTGCAGGCATAGCGCTCTCGATACCGACGTAGTAGCTACTTGCGATACCGCCACGAATACGTACGCCTTTGCCTTTACGTACAGAGCCGTAGTAAGACGCGCCGCTTGCAACGGCAAGATCGAGATCCAGACCTTCAAGTAGTTTTGCTTCAGGGCTACCTGCTGTTGTCAGCCAGCTATTGATGATCGAAAGCAGACGCTCAGACAGTAGATCTGATTTCAGCACACCACCGTTGAACAGGATAGCTGTAGGGCGGATAAAGCCTTCGTGAAGCTGGTCGTATTTCTCGAATAGCTCATCGACAGCAGAAGACTGACGGCTTAGGAAGCCAGCAACATGGCGAGAAACCGCAGCGTCTTGAGCGTACGGCAGGCCCATTTGGGTCAATGCACCACGCTGCATCTCGACAGGGTGCTGCTCAACAGTGTTGCGAGGGAAGAAACCTTCAACCAGCGTCTGCTGGACTTCTTCCTGAGTAAGTTCAGTTTGTAGTGTGCCGCCAAGCAGCTTAGAGCCACGGCTTGGGACAACAATCGGCACAGCCTGAAGCTCTGCATCACTTAGCAGCGCTTCTTTAGCATCACGGCAAGCGTGTGTAATGGCTTGGATCTGCCAAGGTTGAAGCTGCTTGCCTTCTTGTGCAAGCTTCATCTTCAGGCGATAGGCCAACGCAAGGTCCATGTTGTCGCCGCCAAGCAGGATATGGTCACCAACAGCAACGCGGTTAAGCGTCAGGTTACCTTCTTCCTCGGTTACAGCAACCAATGAAAGGTCAGTCGTACCACCACCGATATCAACCACCAAGATCACATCGCCGACAGTGACCTGATCACGCCATGTATCGTCGTTGTTTCTCAACCAGCTGTATACGGCTGCTTGCGGCTCTTCCAGCAGTGTCATGTGCTTGAAGCCAACTTCACGTGCCGCCTCAGCCGTAAGATCACGAGCTGCAGGGTCAAAGGATGCAGGAACGGTGATTGTCACGTCCTGATCAAAAAGCGGCGTTTCAGGGTGTTGGTGGTTCCAAGCTTCTGCTAGGTGGGCAAGGTATTGACGGGTCGCCTCAAGCGGTGAAGCTTTGGTGACTTCGTCAGGGCTGTTCAATGGCAGGAAGGCATCACGACGGTTAACACCACCGTGGCATAGCCAGCTTTTTGCACTAGCAATCAAACGAATCGGGGTTTTGCTACCAAGGTTACGAGCCATAGCACCAACAATCGCATTTGGCTGCGCAGACCAAGGTAGGGCAGTATCACCTTCCGCAAGTTCAGACTCATGGGCCTGGTACATGAAAGAAGGCAGTTGGCTCTTTTCTTCAACGTTGCCCGGTGTAGTTAGCTGGGCAATTGGCATAACGTTGACGCTGGCGTCTTCGTCTTGCAAATCTACATAAGATAATACGCAGTGGGTGGTACCTAAGTCGATACCAACACTGTAACGGTGTTCTTGAATTTCTTGCATCACAGTTCTACCTCAGCGGCGGCAACAATTTTCGCATCGTGACCTTCTGCCAGTTTAGGCAGTTTGATGTCAGTCACTTTCCAGCCGCGGTGGATTAGGGTTCCGGTAAATGGTGCTTCGCCAACGACATTACCTGTTAGGCGCACTTCAGAAGCATTGAAGCCTTTTGGTAATGTAATACGTGTTTCTTCTTCTTCGGCACGTACTGGGGCAAAGCTGAAGTATTCTGATAGCACTTTCTGGCCGCCTTCGTGAATGACGCGGGCAGCAGCGCCGATCTCAGCATCGCTGAAACCTTTAAGGTCTTCTTGCATGAAGTCGATAAAACGTGCTTCTTGTTGAAGCAATGATAGAAGTTGCAGTGCCGCGTCAGGTGTGGAAGTTTTCAGCTTAGGTTCAACTTCGACAATCTTCTCGACTACCTTTTCAACTTCGACAACTTTTTCGACCTCGATGATTTTCTCGACAGGTTTTTCAACCTCAACGATTTTTTCGACTTCTTTCTCAACAACTTTCTCGACTTCAACAGGTTTACCTTTCTTCGAGATATAAAGTACCAGCATGACGAGCAACAAACCGCCCAACCAAGCATGTCCCATATCAATCGTTGTCGGCATTGCCGATAAGTCCACAGTTAATTCAGAAAAATCAAAAGCCATATGTCGTCTTCTCTATAAAGTGAGAGTTTAATTCACAAATTAGGGCGAATATTATCATAATCAAGGTGCAATACATCTAAGGGGGGTATTTTTTTGCCCTCTATTAAGCATTTAGCTACCTTATCG
>NZ_JACSOF010000192.1:0-10643 GCF_014349205.1 Photobacterium sp. BZF1 | reverse complement strand
ATATTGGATTGCTTTATTTACATTCATTACACTAAATCTTACTCAGGGATTTATTAACTCATCAATATCGATAACTGCTTCTGATTTTATACCGATCATATCTTCAATTATACTGGCACCAACACGTATTGGTGATAGTTATTATCCATACTTAGGCATCGCTTGGACATTAACATTTGAGTTTTTCTTTTATCTCATCTATGCATCGTTATTGGTATTTAAGATAAAAAATAGATTAATGATTTTAAGTGGTTTATTTTTATTTTTGATAATATTTCACTTCATATTTAACTCTTATATCCATAGTCCTTTTTTTCAATATTATACACATCCTATCATACTAGAATTTGTTTTGGGGTGTTGGATCGGCTATCTGATAAAGCAAAATAAACACCTTAGCTATAGGCTAGCAATCACAGCAATTATTGTGTCTATTATTGCTATTAGTTTTTCGTCACAATTGAGTGGTCCTTTCATCTCTTTTTCAAATCTTAACCCTTGGCGAGTCGTTTTTTGGGGATTGCCTTCAGCACTCTTAGTATACGCATTTGTTTCATTAGAAAGAATAATTACAAATTTCTCATTGAGATCGATGATTACATTAGGGGATGCCTCTTACTCTCTATACCTCTTCCATGCTGCTTTAATTCTCCCTGTACTAGGCTTCATTTTTTCAACCCTTAACATTTATCTATATATAAACATTTATATGATGGTAGTTGTTTTATCTAGCTGTTGTATTTGTATATCAGTTTTAATCCATAAATTCATTGAGATACCTACCACATCTGCTATTAGGCAAAGGATAAGTAATGAAAATATTGTATCACCACAGAATAGCATCTAAAGATGGCCAGTACGTTCATGTAGAAGAAATTATCAATGCCTTAAGGTCTCTTGGACACGAAGTCATAGTTGTTGCACCGAGCATTGCTGAGCATGCTGAGTTTGGTAGCGATGGCGGTTGGGTATCTCGTTTACGACAAGCACTCCCTAAATTTTTCTCAGAACTCTTAGAGTTTGGTTACTCCTTTTTTGTCTTTTTCAAACTCATTTCAGCAATAATCAAACATCGCCCAGACGCGATATATGAACGTTATAACCTCTTTCTTCCTGCTGGAATTTGGGCAAAGAAAATTTGCCGATTAAAATTGCTTTTAGAAGTTAACTCTCCATTATACGACGAAAGAATGAAATATGGTGGAATAAGCTTAGGAGCATTAGCTAAATGGACAGAATTTTACACGTGGCGTAATGCTGATCATATTTGTCCTGTTACATCAGTACTTGCAGGCTATATCAAAAAAGCAGGGGTCCCAGAGTCTCGTATCACTGTTATACCCAATGGTATTGATCCCAGTAAGTTTTATCCTGTTCAATCCAGTAAAAGGCACCCTAACTTCAAGGGAAAGTTGACCATCGGTTTTGTTGGCTTTTGCCGTGAATGGCACCAGCTTGACAAGTTACTCTCTTTGATATCAGAAACTAATCAAAGGAATTTAATGTTACTTGTTATAGGTGACGGACCAGTAGCTTCTGAGTTAAAGCAACAAGCAAAACAACTAGGTATAGAAGATAACTTTTACATAACCGGTTTGGTAAAGCGTTCAGAAATGCCGAGTTGGCTTGACCAGATCGATATCGCGTTACAACCTGCAGTTACACCATGGTCATCACCTCTAAAGTTGATTGAATACCTTGCAAAAGGTAAAGCGATTATTGCTCCGGATACTAACAATATTCGCGAGTTACTAACCCATGGTAGCAATGCCCTTCTATATGATATTGAGAATCCAAACAGCATTTTGGATAAAACCTTAACTATTATTAATGATGAAAGACTAAGATTAAGTCTTCAACAAGAGGCCATAAACACCGTTAAGGATAAACGGTTGACTTGGGATAATAATGCTACGGTTATTGAAAGCATATTTACTAACCTAGCACCCAGCTTAGCTCAACCCGTAAAGCAATAATATAAGGATCAGGTTGTATGGGAAATTTTAAAGAGAGTAATATTCATATCGTTTTTTTAATTAATGACATATGTGCTCTAGGCGGTACTGAAAGAATGTGTACTTTGATTGCCAACCAACTCCAAGATATTGGATTCAAAATATCTATTGTCAGTCATCATGAATCTAACAGTACACCTTTCTTTTATCTCAACCCAAAAGTAAACCGTAGTGAGTTATTCAAAGTATCCAAATCCCGTATACACCACCTTTTACTTCCATTTTTCATTTCAAAACGCATTAAGCAGATAAACCCAGATTTAGTCATTAGTTGTGATACACAAATGTGTTTATACTCTTCCCTCCCTCTGTTTAGAAGGAATCATATCGCATGGGAACATTTTAATTCTGAAATAGTTACTAAATTTGGGAGCCGGTGGTTTGGTCGACGTCTCGCTTCGTTGCTTTGCAAAAAAATTATTGTTCTAACTAAGAGTGACAAAGATAACTGGATCCAATCACTTCAAACACCACCAGAGAAAGTCGAAGTCATACCCAACCCTCTCCCCATTTCTCCTCTAGAGAATTGGGATGAAATCGAAAGAGAAAAGATTGTTTTAGCCGTTGGACGGATGACAGATCAAAAAGGGTTTGATTTGTTAATTGAAGCCTGGAATCAAATTCCAGCTGACTCAAGAAGTAATTGGACATTGCGTATTGTTGGCCCAAATGGAAGTGCGAAATCTAAACTAGAAAACCAGATCAATCAATACGAGTTAAAAGAGTGTGTTGAACTCATCTCTGAATCAGCTGATATCTCACAAGAATATAAAAAGGCGTCAATGTATATTTTAAGTTCCCGTTATGAAGGGTTCGGTTTAACATTGATAGAAGCTATGGGGCAAGGGCTACCTGTTATAGCCTTCAATTGTCCAATGGGGCCATCTGAAATCATAGAAGATAAATACGGAAAACTGCTCCCTCCCGGTGATATCAACAAAATGGCAGAATCAATAACAGCTTTTCTAGAAAGTCCAAAACTTCGCAGTAACTATGGAAAGCTTGCCTATCAACGTTCAAAAGCATATTCATCCAGCAATATCATTGAAAGATGGAAACTATTACTTTGCCAGGTCTGAGGGTCTATTATGGAAAAAACAATCAGAATTAATGTATTAGCGTATAACGAAGAGCATTATATTAAAGATTGCCTTGATTCTTTGAAAGCTGCGCTAACAAACCTTAAAGACATTAATGCTCAAGTAAATGTTATAGCTAATGGATGTACAGATAATACATTCAAAGTAGCCGAGGCGTACTGCTGCTCTATACCATCATGGTCGGCATTCAATCTAACACTTGGCGATAAGGCAAATGCTTGGAATTTTGCAATTAACTTTTCTTCAGTAACAGATCACCTAACAATATTTATCGATGGAGATTGTGCCTTAGACCCTAATTCAATACAAAGTATTCTAGACACATATGAGAGTTCGCCTGACTCATACATTATAGCTGGCATACCAAAAACTATTGGTAGAACAACCGATGAAATAGCAAGCCGAACGATCAAAGGTGAGGCACTGAGTGGAGCCCTATATGCTCTTACAACGAACTTTATATCTAAAATATCCGAACTCAATTTTAGATTACCTGTTGGTCTTATCGGTGACGATAGTTTATTGGCTTGGGTCGCAACCCATCAGTTCAAACTAAGCAATGGTTCTCAAAAAGGTTTCTTAATTGGTAGTAAAGGTGCTGATTTTTATTACCACAGGCTAACGCCTGACAGTATAAATAACATCAAGTTATACTTACGCAGATTGCAACGTTATAGCCTCAGGCACCTTCAACAGAAAGGGATCCGTGAGCATTTAAACATTCATGATGACTTTGAGACCATTCCACATGACATAAGAGGCATCCATAACAATATTAAGTTCAGTCACTTAAGGTTGAATTCGCTAAATGGGCCATTTGACCTTTTTAACTATTTAAAAATTAAACTCTCTTTACAGTAAGTTTAATGTGTATAGGGGACTATTATCTAAGCTACAGCCTTCAGATAAGGCTCTACCCTATACCAAACTGACAGATAGCCAGAGTACTGTTTTATCATCCGAAGGAATAGTTGCTAGCCGGTGTTGTCTAGTTCAAATCACCGTTGAGGTATCACAGTACTCTAATCATTTCAGCGTTATATCTACCAATCACACCTCGTGCTTGATCTAAATCTGGTAAACCTAAGCGGAATTATTAGGAGGAGATAAAGTCTTCACCACCGAAACTTTCCAATAATACCTCTGACTCTTGAATATGGCTTTCAATAGAACGTGAGCGCTTCATAAACCCCACATTCAATTAAGTTCTCCTGAGATTTATGATTTTGTTTTCATTCAAAAGGAGACAATATCATGGCCCAACAGCGACGTAGCGATCAGGAATGGTTGGCGATTTTTCAGGAATTTGAAAACAGCTCCCTATCCCAAAGAGATTTTTGCCGCATGCATGGCATTAGTACTTCAACATTCTTTGCAAAACGGCGCCTGCTAGAGTGCCACAGTAATAATAAGCAAGGTGGGTTTGTCCGTGCTGAAGTGGTTGAACAAACCACCCATTACCAAGTCGCCAAACCTATTGCATCCAACATGACACTCAGCGTCAATGATATTGAACTGAGTATTCCCCAAGGAACTCCCGCTGCTTATGTCGCTGAACTTATAGGCTCACTGTCATCATGAGAGGGTTAGTTAATCCGCCGAAAATTTACCTCTACCGGGAATTTGTTGACTTCAGGAAATCCATTAACGGCCTAGCAGCACTGGTTGAGTCCGAGACCGATTTACCCCTGAACACTGGCGCACTGTTCCTGTTTACCAACAAGCAGCGTGACAAGATAAAGGTGCTTTACTGGGATACCACAGGCTTCGCCCTGTGGTATAAGCGGATGGAAAAAGCCAAGTTCAAATGGCCTGCCGGAGAGAAAAAACAGGTGTTTACCCTCAGCCAATTTGAACTGGATAGGCTACTTGCCGGCTTCACTATCATTGGCCATAAACCCATCAAAATACACGATTATACAATGAGTTAAACCCTATAATAGTCTGATATGTCAGGTGGTTAGGCCACCATTTTGATATAATAGTGGCTATGAAAATGACGACTGAAATTACCCCTGATAGCCAAGATGTTGCAGCCCTCCAAGCGATGGTTAAAGCGCTGATGGCTGAAAAAGCTTCGTTGCTCGAACAGTTCAAACTGGCTATTGACCGCCAGTTCGCCAAACGTGCCGAGGCACTCAAGCCATACGACAGCGCTCAGGGTGACCTGTTCAATGAAGTGGAAAGTGAAGCCTACTCCGTAGAGCAGGAAGCCGTCGTCACAACGACCACTAAAAAGCCCCGCGGGAAACGCAAGCCATTACCCAAAGAGCTGCCGCGTGAACGCATTATCCTTGACTTGGATGAAGAAGAGAAACGCTGCGGGTGCTGCCAACATCCTCTGCATAAAATCGGTGAAGACTGCAGTGAAAAGCTGGAGTTCACCCCAGCAGTGCTTAAGGTTCTGGAATATGTCCGTCCCAAGTACAGCTGCCGCCAGTGCGAGAAAGAGGCAGAAAGCGTCACTATCAGCCAAAAGCCGGTACCCGCTAGCCTTATCCACAAGAGCTTCGCTACCGAAAGCCTGCTCGCCAACATCATCCTTGGAAAATACCAGTATGCACTGCCTCTTTACCGGCAGGAAACCCTGTTCAAACAATCCGGTATCGAGCTATCCCGAACGACGATGGCACGCTGGGTCATGCAGGCCAGCAAACACTTCACGCCACTTTACCAAGCTCTACACAAACACTTGCTTGGACAGGTTGTTATCCAAGCGGATGAGACACTGCTGAATGTCCTCAAGGAAGATAAACAATGCTATATGTGGGCCTACTGTTCAGGGGCTGACTCACCTTCCGCCACACTGGATGGGATGAAAAACATCGTCTTGTTCGACTACCGGAACAGCCGTGCGAGAGCTTGTCCAACAGATTTTCTTGGAGGCTATGATGGCTATCTTCAAACTGATGGTTACCAAGCCTATGATGGCCTCACCCAGGTCAAGCACCTCGGTTGCCTAGCTCATGCCCGGCGTAAGTTCATGGATGCCAAGAAGCTGCAGGGTAAAGGCAAGACCGGCAAAGCCGATGTGGCCTTGGCAAAAATCCAAAAGCTCTATGCGTTAGAAACGCGGCTTAAATGGTTGATAGCACAACAAAGGCAGGTTGAGCGGCAGAAGTTAGCAAAACCCATGCTGGCTGACTTGCACCAGTGGCTGACCTCACAAAAGGTTGTCCCATCGAGCCAGTTAGGCAAGGCTATCAAGTACACGGTGGGCCAATGGCCCAAGCTTGAACGGTATGTTGAAGACGGTCACTTAACCATCGATAACAACCGGGCTGAGCGTGCCATCAAGCCGCTGGTCATCGGCCGGAAAAATTGGCTGTTCGCTGATACCCCGAAAGGTGCTGAAGCCAGTGCCATGCTTTATAGCATCATCGAAACGGCTAAAGCTAACGGGCTTATCTTGTACGACTATCTGGTTAAGTGCATGGAAGAGTTGGCCCAACCAGATCCTGACCTCGACTCCTTACTGCCCTGGAACTTCGCTCATTAATACTCGCCCCGTGGGATCATGGGGCGCATACAATAGAACTCCTGCAAATGGTCTTCAAAATCTTGGCCGGTTGAAGCTTTGAACTGCTGATATAAGATAAAGCAAATGGTTAGGTTTACAATCAAACAACACTAACTCTAGTCAATGTTTCGGGTTACCTTTTGTTCTGAGCCTTAAGGTTCTCATCAACCTCTATCGTAATGTATGGAATTCGTGACTTGCGCTAAATGCTAATTCGTCTTGTGCACGCAGTGATAAAGCATGTCATAGCTTCTTTTCGAAAATCTTATCATGCAAAGTATAATGAAAGACAATCCATAAAGCCCAATATCAAAAGTATTCGTCAAATCAGCAGATGGATTTGATGATGGCATCGTTTGTTCATCAGCAATATCTATATCATCAAACTACGAAATGTCAGATTGAAGCTTCTCGTGGTTCTTAATATTGGCTGACTTTTATGACCAGAGTACAATCAGCCCCATAGCCGTAAGATCGGTTATTTCACAGTCCCTAGAAAGACAATCTAAAAGCTAGTTTTCTGTGGTTTGAATTTCTTCAGAATTTAATTGGTGGTGTTATAAATCACATAATAATGGCTGGAAGCTTCCACTTAATAAGAAAGCATCAGGCGACTTGTCTAACTGACGAGGTTACATCAAAGAACATTGATATCACCATTTTTCAGGAGCGCATATCTAAGACCGATAAGATTGTAAGTAGAACATTACTTCTCATTCATCGGACTAGTCGAACTCTTATATTTTGTTAACACACTCTTTATGTAGAAGATCAATGGATTATTAATCAACTTACTGCGCTTACAGCACTTGCTAGGGAGGTTGTTGTACCAGTCGTAATATATATCATCAAATAGTAATTCTTCACCTTGAGATATCACGTCACACTTAGGTTTTACACACAAACAAACCACAAAATTATCCGTAATGGCTGAGCAAAAAACGTAGCGTTAAAGCATAATTCGCAGTACCAATGATACTAATTAAGCAAATTCAAACTAACTTGACTGTTGAAGCTAGGATGAATAATGGACTGATTGGTTGCTGTACTCATACTGATGTAATCTCGAGGCGTCACCATTTCACAGAAAAATCAAGTAGTCGATGAAAGTTAAATATCAATCTTAAGCTTTCTAGAGTATGTAAACTATCCATAAACGCTTTTCGATATTCCAAATTTTGCATCAAGTATTCGTTTACAAGACAAACAACTCTAAGTGCTACAAAGAGAAGTCCTATAAGTTAGCTCGAAGATATGAGATGAGCTTATATTTTAGTATGTAAAACGAAGAACACTCGAGGATAGCTAAGTGAGTTGACGTCCGTTAGTGATATTAATATCTTGAAAACAACGATATATACACTATGAAAGTCATGGTGATTTCACCCTGAAATTTGAAGATCAAGCCTTTAAAAACAACAACTTAACAGGTAAATCGCATGGTGAAATTTAGTATCAATTAGCTTGTTCCGCTTGTATCGCAGCTTACACGATTGAATCTAGTCATAAGCAAGCAAAGTCTTTGATAATATGAAATATTACAGGATGGTAGGGATACTGGCAGAAACATAAATGCAATACGTACTCACCTAACAAGTTGTATTTATAGTATAGCAGCCTGTTACTTTAAATTTGAATAAAACTGTAGAGATCAATATCTTCACCTTAAACGATACATAAATGTGTTCGAACGCATTTAAGTGTTTTACTTAGTTGAATAGCATATTCTATTCGAGTCACATTATTACGTATGTATTGCTGCTTACTATAAATGTACTTTGTAAAATCTGAGCTTAAAGATTTAAGCTCGTGTGAACATATCTCTTTGAAATGTCACTGGCCATCATTGGATTCAACTTCACTTAAGCCATAAAAATATAACTGTATATGGTATAGCTAAATGATTTAATCATGGTGATTTCAGGATGAAATTTCAAAAAAAATTCTTTAATAACAATTAATAAGCATCGAAACGATAAGGTGAAATTTTTGCACAGCTAAGCACCACGCTATCAAGCTGAAAACTATTTCATTGAAATGACTAAATTCAACTATTGCTGTATGCCAAATGATGGAACCCATAATGTTACGAATTAACGCATATAAAAGGCCATCTATAGCCCAAATATTCATAGAGTTATCAGCTAAGAGCTGCATCCAGTTAGGGTAGGGCAACTATTGGTGAAGGCTGCACGGTGTAGTAGGCCTACAAACTATTCATTGGTTTTTGTTAATACCTTATAACAGAAGCCACTAACATTAACCAAGACTTCGAGCTTAAAGGAAAATGCCATATTAAAGATAATGATTTCTGTGTTACCTTAAGATACTTATCGTATTCTCTAAAGAAATAAGTATTCTTCATTAAACTATCAAATAAGTGCATTTTTCGTTACTTGTACATTATGAATTAATCGATGATTCTTAAGAAATTTCTTTAATACATACTCTCTATAAATCTAAAAATCAAACCAGGCTCACCTTGTTTTGTTTGTAGTGGCACGCTAAGTTTGGCCACCTGGTTAAAGGTGATATCATCGCCTCAGAAGCTAACAGGTGACAACATGACAAAACGTAGTAGTAGAACATTTAGCCCCGAGTTTTCACTAGAAGCTACGCAGCTACTTCTAGACCAAGGGTACTCAGTAGGGAAGTTGCCAAAACAATGAATATTGGTAAATCCACAATGGATAAGTGAGTGCGTCAGCTAAATGAAGAATTTCAAGGCACTTCGCCAAAGGCCTCTCCGATGACACCTGAACAAATTGAAATTCGTGAATTAAAAAAGAAGCTAGCTCGTCTTGAAGAGCAAAACGAAATATTAAAAAAGCTACAGCTCTGTTGATGTCGGACTCACTGAACAATTCTCAATAATCGAGAAACTCAGGCAGAGCTACAGTGTAAAACACTGTGTGAAGTGCTCAGTGTTCATCAAAGTAGTTACAAATATTGGCATAAAAGACGATGGTTCTAACACCTGAGCTAGTTCAATTACGCAGTTTAATCAAAGAAAGTACATGCTGCCAGTAACGGCTCAGCGGGCGTTCGAAGTATTGCTGATATGGTATCTACTCAGGTTATTAGGTTATCTCGCTATCGAGCGTAAGGACTGATGAAACCAATGGGTTTGGTTAGCTGTCAATCACCCAAGCATAAGTACCGGAAAGCATCTAATGAATATTTTGAAGTCCCGAACCACCCGGCTCATCAATTTGCTGTTACGACCCCTAATGATACTTAGGTTGGTGATGTGACATACGTATGGACAGTAAAGCGCTGGATGTATTTAGCTGTCGTTATAGACCTATCTGCCCGTAAACCAATCGGCTGGGCATTGTCTATATCGCCAGATAGCCAGCTCACAGGAAAAGCACTTTCAATGGCCTATCAGTCACGAGCAAACCCTAAAGCTGTTATGTTCCACAGCGATCAAGGCAGTCATTATACGAGTCGTTATTATCGTCAGATACTGTGGCGTTATCGATAAAACATAGCCTATCGAGGCGACGAAACTGCTGGGACAACAGTCCTATTGAACGGTTCTTCAGAGTGGGTTCCAGTAACAGGCTATCGGGGTTTGCTGAAGCTCTAAAAGAAATTATTCGATACATAATCGGAAGTTACAGTCAGCTTAGGCCACCTCACTATAATGGAGGACTGACACTGAATGAGTCTGAAAGGCGTTACTGGAAAAACTATGAAACCATACCCAATTTATGTTGACACAACAAGCTGACCGACTAAAGTCGGTGGTTTTAAACTTTAAGGAGACTAATAAAGGGCAACTGCTGTTTGTTATAATGTCGTAGGTAGAATTTTAATTCAAAACTCTGATTTGTATACCTTCAAATTTATAAATGAGTATGAGTCATTAATAAAATTGACGTTTATATTTTCTGTTTTTTGGGGAAAGTGGCTTTAAAAGAATTAATAGACGCGGTTACAATCAACCATAAGGCAACACAACTAAAAATAGAAAAAAAGTACTGTATAATTATATTTAAATCT
>NZ_JACSOF010000191.1:0-10702 GCF_014349205.1 Photobacterium sp. BZF1 | reverse complement strand
CAAGTTCGTTTCTTGGTGGTTTAATTAGCTGCATATTTTTGATTTTAATCTCTCCGATATTGGCGAAGTTTGCTCTCAAGTTCAGCGCCCCTGAATTCTTTATGCTGGCCATGTTTGGTTTGTGCATTATCTCCTCGATATCCGGTAAATCTTTGCTGATAGGATTACTCAGCGGTGGGCTAGGTATTTTACTTGCCACGATAGGTATCGACGACATTACGGGCAATATGCGCTTTACCTTTGACTATATGAACCTTTACAGCGGCATTAATTTTATCCCTGTAATGATTGGTCTATTTGCGATGAGCCAGGCATTGATTGGGGTAGAAGACATACTGAAAAAGCCAAAGTCAACGGGCAAGATCACCCATGTTATTCCACGACGCTCTGACTGGGGTGTCATTATTAAAAACAGTATTCCTTTCGGTTCATTAGGCGCGTTTATTGGCTCTATCCCAGGCGTCGGTGCAGACATCGCTTCGTTTATTTCCTATGGTCAAGCGAAGAGTATTTCTAAGCATCCTGAAAAGTTTGGTACTGGTGTCCCTGAAGCAATATCTGCACCAGAAGCAGCCAATAATGGGGTAACGGGTGGGGCATTGATCCCTATGCTGACCTTAGGTGTTCCTGGGGATGCCGTAGCCGCCATTATGATTGGCGCGTTAACAGTACAAGGCTTACAACCTGGTCCACTGTTATTTGCGAATGATGCACCGACTGTGTATGCGATATTTATTGGCTTGCTTATCGCTAACGTTTGTATGCTAGTGCTTGGCTTGAACAGTGTACGTATTTTTACCAAAGTGCTGTCTGTACCTAAGGCTGCGCTCGTACCGATTATTTTCTTACTTTGTTTTGTTGGCTCTTATGCTTTAGCCAACAACATGTTTGATGTTGTTGTTATGCTGTTCTTCGGATTTCTTGGTTATTTTTTCCAGAAGCTGGAAATATCATCGTCACCCGTTATTCTTGGGTTAATCCTTGGACCTATGGCAGAGAGCAACTTCCGTCGAGCACTACTTATGTCGCGAGGTGATGCAAGTACATTCTTATCGACAGGAATATGTTGGGTTTTCTTTATTCTTATTTTGGTTTCCTTGTTCTCACCATTAATAAAGAAAAAGTTTGCATCTAAAGGTCAGCATACTCATGGAGAGCAATATTAATTTTTATCGTTATATAGAAATTAAAGCCTAGTTAATTATCTAGGACCATTACCAATCACATAGTCAATGTTTAGGTGGTTTAGCTTCATGGCAAGCTAAACCGCGGGGTTTTGTTGTTCTCATCAAACGCTATTTTAAGTTTTAAGCAAGGTTAGGTTATGAAGATTATTGATGTTAAACCACATGCTATTTCCGTACCTTTAGATACGCCTTTTTATTTTTCTCAAGGGTGGGTACACAATCGAAGTGCAATGATAATTGAAGTCATCACTGATGAAGGGGTTACTGGTTATGGTGAAGCGCTTTGCCATGGCTTACAGAGTCCTCAAATTGCAGCTTCAATTGTAGAGCACACCTTTAAACCATTATTACTTGGCCGCAGTCCTTTTGACGTCGAAGTTCTTTGGGAGGAAATGTACAACACGACAAGACCTTTCGGCCAAGCTGGTGCAGCAGTTAATGCAATTAGTGGTGTTGATATCGCGTTGTGGGATGTTATCGGTAAGAGTCTGAAAAAACCTATTCATCAGCTTATCGGTGGGGCGTTTAGAAAAGAAGTGACGCCTTACGCAACTGGTTTTTATCGAGTTGCTGATGGCCATTACCCTAATGACTCTGTCGATGAAGCTTTCCGATATATCGAAGCGGGTTTTACTGCATTTAAATTAAAGATTGGTTTCGGTGTTGATGAAGACATTAAGCTAATTCGTTCAATACGAGAAGCGGTGGGAAATAATGTTCGAATTATGGCTGATGCTAATGGTGCATATAATGCCTCAACAGCCCGCCGCATCATTCAAGAGACAGAAGAGTTCAAATTGTTCTTCTTGGAAGAGCTACTCGCGCCAGAAGATATTGGTGGATATCAAGAGATAAAAACGATGTCTAAAACACCTATCGCGGCAGGTGAACAGATCTTCGGGAAAATGGGCTATCGCCCGTGGCTGGAAAGTCGTGCTCTAGATATTATCCAACCAGATTTGTGCTCCTCAGGTGGTTTTACCGAGTGCAAGAAAATAGCTGCTATGGCACAAGCTAACCATATCAATATGATCCCACACGTTTGGGGATCGGGGATTGGTATTGCAGCCTCATTGCAATTTATCGCATCAATACCGAGTTCACCTCTTTCGCTTAATCCAGAGCAGCCCATGTTGGAATTTGATCAATCTTCACACCCGTTCCGCAAGGATCTTATTTTTGATGGTATCCAAATGGAGAACGGGAAAGTGCAAATTTCGACTAAGCCGGGTATTGGTGTCGATGTAAATCCGGATGTTATCTATCAATACAAGGTTAATTAAATGAATAATAACAGAACGATAGATTGGATAATTTTAGACTGGGGGACCACTAATTTTCGTGCTTTTGCCATGAGTGAAGACGGTGAGTTGGTGGATAGAGTTGAACATAAGCTTGGCTTACTGCAAGTGCAAGATGGTAACTTCGCTGGCCAACTTGAGGTGGTATTAAGTGATTGGTTGGGAGAGTTTGAACATCTACCTATTTATATGGCGGGGATGGTTGGTTCTGCCCAAGGGTGGGTGAATGTTCCTTATGTTAGTACTCCAGTTAAATTAGAAAATTTAGCAACAAATACGCATCAATTTACTCTGCCATGGGGCGCTGAAGCGACAATTATTCCCGGAATAAGCCATTGTGATGAAAGTGGTAGTTACGATGTGATGCGTGGCGAGGAAGTACAGTTATTCGGCTTGCTTGAAATTACCGGCAAATCAACCATTGAGGCTGCTTTTCCAGGAACGCACTGTAAACACTTACAACTCAACGATAATAAGCTGTCTTCCTTTAAAACCTATATGACGGGTGAGCTATTTTCCGCTCTATCCGACCACACCATTTTAGGGCGAGGCCTTCCAGAGCAATATCCATCTAAGGCTGCGTTTGAGCGCGGGATATTGGAAAGTGAGGCAGGGAACTTTACTAACCAGATATTCAAGGCTCGTACCCACCGACTATTTGGCCTATTAGATGATTCAGAGGTACACGAGTACCTGTCAGGGTTGCTGATCGGTAATGAGATAAGAGAACTGAATACACAGCATATCTACCTTATCGGTAGCAAAGCGCTATGTATGCGATATGAAAGAACCTGCCAATTACTTAACAAAACCTGTGAGCACATTAGTGGCGACGAGAGTTTTCTTGCCGGAATGCTGAAAATTAAAGAGGCGATGAATAATGACTATGCGTAGTTTTGATCTTGCAGCTGAGCTTCCCTTGGTTGCAATACTCCGCGGGCTTGAACCAAGTAACTGTGTCCGTATTACTCAGATCTTGATTGAAGAAGGCTTCACCATGATCGAAGTCCCGCTGAACTCTCCAGATGCGCTTACTAGCATTGAGGTTTTGGTTAAACATTTCGGTAGTGATTATTTGATTGGTGCAGGCACAGTGACATCGCTCGATAAAGCTCGGGCAGTGATAGAAACCGGAGCAAATTTGATAGTGACACCAAACTTCAACCAAGAGGTGGTCGAGTTATCTGTGGCTGCTAACTGCGTTACTTTCCCAGGTGTAGCGACACCAACGGAAGCCTTTGCGGCAATTGCTGCTGGTGCGACTGGCCTTAAATTGTTCCCTATTCAAAGTTTGGGGCTGGTTGGTTTTAAGGCGTTAAAGTCAGTGCTACCTAAAGAGACGATTTGCCTACCAGTCGGAGGCATAGGCCCGACTGAAGAAAGCATGAAACCTTACCTGGATGCGGGTGCTAATGGATTCGGTTTGGGCGCCGCGTTATATATGCCTGGCTTAACCGACGATGAAATTAGAGTCAACGCAAAGCAATTTAAACAAGCTTTCGAATCAGCGAAGGGCTAATTGAGCGAGCCAAAATACGGAGATAAAATGATGGCAAAATACTTAATCACTGGTGCCAGTACTGGGATTGGCGCGGAGACCGCCCGAAAACTAGCGAAAGGCAATGAGTTGTTTTTGGTTTACAACCGCTCAAAAGGTAAAGCCGAGGACTTAGCGGTAGAGCTAGAGAACCGAGGAGCCAAAGTACACCTATTTCAGGCAAACCTAACCACTGAAGCTGCGTGCATTAAGCTGTTTGAAGAGGTAGGTGAAGTGACTGATACTCTTGATGCGGTAGTTAACAATGCGGGTGGTATGGTCCAGAGGCAGGGTGTCGATGAGCTTTCCTGGGATACAATGTTAGATGTGTTCAACCTGAACACATTCTCACTGTTCAAAGTGACATCACTATCTGTTCCGTTTCTTAAAAACAGCGATAAAGCCTGTATTGTCAATGTAACATCTATTGTTGTTCGTCATGGTGGGCCAACCGCTACGCTGTATGGGGCCGCTAAAGGTGCCGTTGACACCTTTACTCGTGGTGCTTGTAGGGAGTTGGCTCCTCATATAAGAGTAAACTCTGTCTCCCCCGGAGTTATAGAAACGCCTTTCCACGATAAGGTGTCGACTGATGAACAGATGAAAACATGGGCCGAGAACAACCCGCTGCAGCGTAACGGAAAAGCGAGCAATATCGCTGATGCGATTCACTTCTGTATCGAAAATGACTTCATCAATGGAGAAAGCATCGATATAAATGGCGGGCTGTTTGTTCGTTAACAGAGTCAATAATCTATAAAAACGCCGTCATCATGACGGCGTTTTTTATAGGCACTTGCAGTGCTTTATAACCAAACTTCCGATAGAGGTGTGTCCGGAGAAAAGTGGTAGGCAATCTGTGCTTGCAGCAACTCCGCAGTTGCCAGTGCATCCGTCATGGCGTGGTGGGGGGGATAATCCGGTAACCCATAGCGTTGTCGACAACGTGCAAGTCGGACTGAGCCAGGACGTTTTCCTTTTAGGCGGTTGATAAACCCGCCAAAATGACGTTGTTGAATGGCCATCTCAATCGCCATTGTATCAACAACCGGAAAATGTATGCCTTCTTCCAAGCGGCTGAGCAGTGCTTGATTCATGAACTCACGTTCAATTTTCTGGTAATGAACAACAACGATTTTGCCTGCGAGCGCTTTTAGTACACGTTCGAGGATCTTCAGCAAATCAGGGGCGTTTTCTACTTCGGAGTCAGTAATACCATGGATAATGACTGACTCTTCATTAAGTGGACGGTGGGGGTTCACCGTCCATTGGGCGGATTCACGGCAACGGATTCGTTGCAGGGTGAAAGGAACGAGCCCAATACTGATGATTTCATCTTTTTTAGGGTCAAGCCCTGTTGTTTCGAAGTCCAGTGCTACGAAAGGCACCTCACTAAGCGGTGTATCGCCACTTACCATAGGCGCGGAATAGAAGCTTTTTAACCTCTCATCACTGGCTTTGTCGTGCAGCGTTTGGAAAAACGTTGGCCAATCTGGAGTACTGCGCGTATTCAACAGTTGGCGATGCTGTTTGGGTTTATTAACTGTCATACTGCTTATTAACGACGGTTACCTTGGTAGCGGAATTTAATAAAGTTTTGCGCGTTGCTCAGGATTTGGAATGCCGCTTTGAGGTTACGGCGCTCGAAGTCTGACATATTTTCTGGTTCGATACTGTTATCCGCTTCAATTCCTGCTTCTATATCTAATGCCTGGTGGCGAATACGAACCATGTAAATCAATTCCATGGCGTCACGTAAGTCTTGGCCTCGGCCTTTGGGTAAGATCCCTGCTTCAATCACATCATCAAGACGCTCAAAGGAGTTTTGCGAGCGGGACCCTATTGCCAAAGCGTGTACACGAATCAAGTCAGCCAGCGGGGCTGTACCACGACGTTTCAGGTTGATTGAGTTGTTATGCCTGCCATCTTTTTCCATCACGAAATCTTTGAAGAACCCAAGCGGCGGCGTGCGGCTGATAGCATTGCGGGCAAGGCAAGCCAAGAAGCGGTTGTTTTTACGGGCCCGGCGAACTACAAAGCTGTTGAGTTGTTCGGCCCATTTCTCACGGCCACAGACTCCAGACAAATCAAAGAAGATTGAGCTGTTGAGCAGAGCTTGTGGCTTTGGATTGTCGATCCACTCGGCGAAGCACTCTTCCCACTGTGAACGGGTTTTACGCCACTCGGGGTTAGTCGCCATAATATCACCGGTACAATAACTGTAACCACAAGCCGCTAGCCCGTCACAGATAAACTTGGCGAATTTCTCGAAGTATTCACCGTGAAGTTTTTCGTCGTAGCTATCATCGAGGATCAAGGCGTTGTCCTGATCAGTAACAATGAGCTGTTCATCTCGGGCCATTGACCCCATTGCCATGAGGCAGAATGGAATAGGGGCCGGACCTAATTCCTCTAGGGCTAACTCTGCAAGGCGTTGCTTGAAACTACGTCCTATCACCGAAAGGGCACTACCAATCATATGGGCATTGGCGTCTTCGTTGACCATTCGAACGAAGCAATGTTTGACCTCTTCAGAGACAACCTGAAGTTCTTCAACAGACTGTTGCTGGAAAATGGTGCTTACCAACAACAAGCTGTTTTGGGACTCGTAACGGACGATGTCGGTCAAACCGATGATGCCAATTGGATTTTTGTTTCTTAGCACCGGGAGGTGATGAACATTGTACCTAAGCATCGTCAGCATCGCTTCGAAGACATAGGCGTTGTAATCGAGCGAGATAAGCTCGGTACTCATTACCTCTGAGACAGGCGTAGAGGTATCTAGCCCTTTGGCTATCACGCGAGAGCAAAGATCGCGATCGGTAATAATACCCACTAGTGGGTCATAATCGTCATCGTCACTGTCTTCATTGGGTTCAACGATAAGCATTGCCGAAATATTTTCTTCCGCCATGGTTATGGCAGCGGTTTGAATACTTTCATCTCGGCTAATGGTGACAGGGTCACGAGAAAGCAGGGTGCGGACTTTCGATGTCGTCAGGTCGTTTTCCTCTGCTTGGGTCGAAACGACATTTCGAAGCCTTGCGCTATCTTCCAACTCGACAAAATCGGCAAAAGTATCGTACTCATCGCAAAGCTTATTAAAGATATCTTCAGGAATGCAGTAGACCAGGGTATCTTCGATGGCACGGGCAGGCATCCTAACCTTGTTGTTCATCAATAGTCCCATTTGCCCGAACAGATCACCTTCATCGATCCTATTGTACAGTTCGCCCTTACGGCGGTAGATTTCGACGGCACCACTTCGGATGAGGTAGAGATCATGAATTTCATCGCCAAAATTGAGGATCATTGAGTCAGCACGGTAATAGGCAACTTCAATATTGAGGGCGATTTCTTTTAACGACTCTTCCGGGAGTACCTTAAAAGGGAGGTATTGGCTGATAAAGTTGAGAATTTCCAGCTGTTCGGCTTCCATGGTTTGACCCGTATTGCTTATGGAGAATGGATACTAGTATACCTAACCCGTCTAATATTGCTCGTGATGATATTGCCAACCAGCGCAAAACACACAAATTTATCAATAAGCTAGGTGGGATATTTTCAATTGAAAGCAATCTGTTGCCCAGAATGCAATGCTCTGATTTCTAGGGGCGGGGAAATACAGCCCATTCTTTGTGTATCGTAGCAGTTCAAAGCTTGCAGAACGTTTGTCTTGGCGGCATAATCCGACCGCTTTAGATTATGTACACAATTCAATAAATGTTCCTCCACAAGAAAAATCCTATTAAAACGTACCATAACCTTAGCCTCTGGTTACTCTTCATCTTTGCTTGCTCAATCACAGGCTGTGGTGACGATCCAAAGACCTCAACAATGTCAACGCCAGCTGTTAAGCCAAGGGTTGATATAACCTCAATGGATGTTTCACCGCTAAAAGTAGATAACAGCGAAGCGACCAAATTGGATATGAGCGGCGAAAGGCAAGAAAGCCAGCAAGAAATACAGCAGTCAAAGAATACACTGAGCACCACCAAGGCAGTGCTTATCGGTGCTGCAGTAGCAACAGCGGTGAAGGTATCGCGAGACAACAAAGCGCAAGCGCCAACAAGGACCAAGCCTGAGGTGCCACCCACAAAAATTAGGGCATCGTCAAAGAACAGGATGCCATCATCAAGTCAAAAGAAGTCGAATAAGGAAAAGGTTAAGCGAGCAAATAGCAAAAGAAGCAGTTCATCAAGGAAAAGCTCATCTAGAAAAAGTTCATCGAGAAGACGCTGACCAACTAATCAGACCAGCTTAATCGATTATCTTGACATACTGGAGATGACTTTCAGCAACTTAAAAGGAATTAAAATGCGTACAACACTTGGAATTGTTTCGTTAACCACTGCATTGGTCTTCTCAGCAAATGGCTATGCCGCTGAACAGATATTTGTGCAGGCATCGAAAGGAAGCTTTAATGATGCTGCAATCCAGCGCCTGTTTGCCGAGCAACCAGGTTTGGAGGCGGCAGTCAGTTTTGCCGGGACGCCACTTAATACTTTCGAGCAGGCCGCCAGCAGCGAGGCATTGGCATTTAGTGCTGTGGAGAACAGCACGATAGATGGCAAGTTGGTACAAGCGACAGTTAAAGCATTCCAGCAATATCAGCTAGTGGATGTAAAAGCTTTTATCACTACGCCGATTGAGATGTGCGTATTACAGCCTAAATCGGATGCGGAAAAGGGTGTAAAAATTAATACCATTGCTTCTCATCCTGCGGCCTTGAAGCAAATCGATAGCTGGAAGCACAGCTTTAAGCCAGCGGAGTTGGAAATTCCTGAAGGGACTGCCGCTGCAGCACGTATGGTCTCTGCTGGGGAACTGCCATCAGGTACTGCCGCTATTGGCGCTTGTGTTCTCAATACGGTGTACCCGAACCTTGCTATCGTTGAGCAAGGGGTACAGGATAACAAAAACAACAAGACCTCCTTTATGTTGATGGATGTTGAACCGCGTAGTGCAAGCATTTCAGAGCCGCAGGCAAGGGCTGAGTTGGCAGCAGCGATTGAGTTAGGCAAAAAACTGGCAACAAGGTAGTTAGCCTAACCTGCGAAAGGGAATGGCTTATCTTGTATTAAGTCGGTATGGTTATCTGCTGAAAAGGAGTACAGGATAAGCCAATGAACATCCATATTAAATATTGCACTTATGATCAGCATGCACCCGAGATGCTAGACATTTTTAATGATGCCATTTTGAACACCACGGCATTGTATGAGTACGAACCCCGTACTATGGAAACGATGGATCATTGGTTTGCATCAAAAATAGCGGGTGAATACCCCGTAATAGGTGCCTTTGATGATAATGGCACCCTAATGGGATTTGCTTCTCTGGGCCAATTTAGGCCCCAAGCCGCATTTCGATTTACTGCAGAGCACAGCATCTACATAGCCGATGGCTTCAGGGGCAAAGGGATTGCTGTCGAGTTAATGAAAACACTGATTATTCTGGCCTCTCGATTGGGATACCGATCGTTGGTTGGTGCAGTCGATCTTGAAAATATGGCTAGCTTGCGTCTTCATCAGAAGTTTGGTTTCGAGGAAGCTGGGGTAATTAAGGCGGCAGGGTTCAAATTTGACCGCTGGCTGGACTTGGCATTTTATCAGCTGAGTATTGATGAGATGGCAGGGTAATTTCGCTTGCCGGCATTGCTATTAATGTCAGTATGATGTCAGAAGCGACCAAAAAGTGATCATACGATACATTTAGAGCACTAAATTACTGTATTTTAGTACAGTTATCTCTACTCGTTACAGTATACTGGTTATTTATCCAGTTAACGAGACAACGGCAGTTACACACTAAGATTACAATTAAGAATGAAGGCAAATGATGCCTGAAATTTTGGATGTGAAACTGTCTTGTATATGTGATTACAGTGGCTAATTTCAACACACATCTTGGAACAGCCGCATTAACGAGTAGTTTAGCGGCTACGGCCCTTTTATCGGCAGGGCATATTGTACCTATCACCGCATTATGGTTAATGCTACTTGGTACGATTGGTGGTTTATTGCCGGACATTGACTCAGATAATTCGACGTCGATGACGACGTTATTCCGGCTATTTGGCGGATTAATTACCTTTAGCTTTGTCGGGCATATCTATCAACTGGTGTCGATGCTTGAGCTGGTTGTTTATAGTACATTCTGTTATTTGACGATCCGGTATAATTTCAAATCTCTGCTAGAAAAAATTACAGTCCATCGGGGCTGTTGCCACTCTCTTGCCTTTATTGCGGCTTCGGGGCTACTCACAGTTTGGCTAGTATATTTATTGGGCTACAGTGATGTGACAGCTTGGCTATCCGGTGTGTTTCTCTTTTTTGGCGGGGTTGTCCATTTGCTACTTGATGAAGCTTACAGCGTTGATTTGGCTAACCGCAGGTTGAAGCTCTCTTTTGGCTCTGCATTGAAGGTATTTTCACCGAGAAACCCCTTTATAAGTGCTTTCCAGTGTCTGTTGATAGCAATTTTATATCTGCATGGCCCATCGATAGATAATACGTGGAAGCAGGTTAGTAATTGGAGTGAGTTTCGTTTTAAGCCTGAGTGGCTAAATCGTGATGAGGTGATGCATTTCTTTGATGCAGTGATCAGTTCAACGAAAGAGGCGATGAGTCAGAGTTCGAAAGAAGGTTAAAGAAAAAGCGGTGTCATGACACCGC
>NZ_JACSOF010000190.1:0-10707 GCF_014349205.1 Photobacterium sp. BZF1 | reverse complement strand
TACGGAGAGATGGCTGAGTGGTTGAAAGCACCGGTCTTGAAAACCGGCATACGTTAATAGCGTATCTAGGGTTCAAATCCCTATCTCTCCGCCACATTTGAAAAGCCGCTGAGAAATCAGCGGCTTTTTTGCATCTGGGATCTAGGGTTCAGCCGAGAGAAGCGAGACAACGTTGCTAACCGAAGGTGCTTTAAAGCAACGGCCCGCAGGGCGAAGTAAATCCGCCATACCCAAAGCACTCCGCCACATTTAAAGGCCTTGTCGCAAGACAAGGCCTTTTTCGTATGCGTAGAGTTCCGAGTAAGGGATTTGAATCAAATCCACCATACCCAAAACACTCCACCACATTTAGAAAAAGCCCCGTCAAAAGACGGAGCTTTTTCAAGCCATTGATAGCATGGAAATATCATCCACTCTATAAGGGTGGTACATATGTAATTATGAAAGTTAATCTTACGCGAGTAGTACATGAAAAGAGATTAGAGTAGTCAATTTATATAACTATCTAAAATCAAATTACTCAATACCCTTGTGCGGCTAAACTAACCAACAACTTTAAACTAGCTGAATAGTAATCATCATATCGGCTGACTAGGGTGGATGTTTCTTCCAACTCTCCCACTGTAAAATCCCTGATAGCAAGCAAACCACCACTCATTGGGTAATCTGCGCGACTATGGCCAAACACATTTTCCCATGCCGGTGTTTGTAACCTTGCTGTTCTTGACAGCATATCAGACCATCTTTCCAGCAATGGGTGGTTCGCCATCCGCCACTTAACATAGACGGGGATCCGAAATGCATCATAGCTAACTCGAGCTGGCCAATCTGCAGCTGGTGCTGTCGAACCGTCAGGGTAGAGTACTATCCAGTCAGTTGCTATTTTGTGGTCTCCCCAGTCAATTCGCAGCATTAAATTAAGCGTGTCAGTAATAAGTACATGTAAATTATTAACATAAACCCGTGCGGCGAAATCTTGCCAAGCAGGATAGATAAAATACGAGGGGTTGAGTACTATCCCTTCGTCGGATATGAATCCAAAGACACCAGGTAACATCACAGTATAGTCAGCGTATTGTATGATGTTGTGTTCTAATATCGACCAGAGAATCTCATCAGAGGCTTCAAGGTAGTTGGGTTCATCCCATTGCTTACCGGCTTTTAGCAGTGCCCATGCGATAAGTACATCACCATCTGAAGCGTTGTTCCTATCCTCGATTTTATAGGTAAGGGTTGGGTTATATTTCCAATAAAACAAATGGTTATCTGGATTGCTCAGATTAGACCTTGTCCATGACCATAGACTTTCAAAAGTCTCTCTGTCATCAAATGCTGCAGCAAACAACATACCAAAACCTTGTCCTTCACTGTGACTGATACCTTCATTCGTTGTATCGATAACTCGGCCATCACCGGAGATAAATTGTTGGCGATATCGCTCCCAGCTTTTGTCTGCCATCGCTATGGGAGAAAACAATATTATGACGCTTAGAACGACGGCAAGGGTTATTAATCGCTTTACGACTTGTGGTGCACTACTAGTAAGATACATATTCATAGTTCCTCAAAGCCAACTTAAAATAAGCGCCGCCCCCGCAGAAAGCCAATAGTTTCGTTGTACTGACCAAATGTATCGTAATGAACACCGGCCTCAAGAAGAAAGCTCGGTTGTATTTCATATTCCAATCCAGCGTGGAATTGGTAACCAATCCCGTCTTCAGATTCACTGTCGTAATAGGCTTCCTGAGCGTAACCCTGACGCCAATAGTTTTCTAACTGTGATTGGAGTATCGGATCATTTGGATAATAAGCCGCTGAATTAAGGTTATAAGACTGGTATCCCAACGAACCTCCCAACGAATAGTGCATACGGTTTAGTTTTTGGCTGAAATTAAACGGAAAGGCAATACTCACATAGTTCTGCGGACTGAAGTACCCACCGTGACCAAAGCTGAACTTGCTGAGGTTCTTATCAAAGTCGAGGTAGGCAATATGAACCCCTATTTTGAGTTCAGCGTCTTCTTGGCTGTAAGGTCTCATATACAAGCCGGTGTCAATACCAATGCTATAGTTGTCATCAACACTGTTACCGGTATAGAGCCACCATTGAGTTCCGGCATAATAGCCTGCGTAACCATCATCATAGCTAAGTTGTGCATCAATACCGTTTTTGGTTACTTGCCCCCAAAATTTACCAGAGAACTTGTCTACCGCACCGGCATAGGAAAGTAGGCTATCCTTGACTAACCTGCGCTCACCAGAGATGTTGAAAGCAAGGTTGCTATTAATTGGCTGTCTCCACTGGGCACCTCCGACTACCGTACTTTCTTCAAAGCCTATTGGTGTTGTGCCAATATCTATAGTGTAACGGTTGCCTTCAGCAGACATGGCAATACCTACACCTGTTTCATGCTGCGAACCCTGAGAGGATACTGATGCCAACGTCTCTCCATCATGTATAGAAAGACCCAATGATTCTGAGACTTGGCCTTGAATCGTGGCTCCTGTTCCAAAGCGGCGATTGGCATCACCAGAAGAGCTACCCGCATCAAGAGTAACTGGTGTGATAATGGCCTTGATACGGGTCTCGCCTAACGCAGCAGAAGACCATTCAATTGGAAGTCTCGCTTCTGTGAGTTTACTCAGGCCGTCTTCACCATTCCTTCCACGAATCACCAACCCACCTTGTAACCATGAAGAGGTTGTTTTTTTGAGATCAACCATCAAATCATCAACTTGTTTGAGAGTTTCCTGATCATTGTTGCCAAAGTGGGTAGCTGATTGCGTATCATTTGTCTCTTGGGATAGCCAAGGCAATAAGGTAATAGATGCCTGCTTGGTATGTGCCGTCGTAATAAAAGGGTTGTCAGCCATTACTTGGTCGCCCAGTGTTTTTCCCGAGATTGAATAGCTAAACTCTTGACCCAGTAATTTGCCACGGGCTTGTCTAAGTGCTGCTATCGCTTTTTGCTGTTCACCGTTAGCTTCGTGGATCCTAGCTATAAGCAGCAGCCGCTCAGCAGATTGGGTATCTTTGAGTTCAGTGGCTAATAAAGCTGCCTTTTGACCGTTGCCCTCGGCAAGTGCAGCGTTAATTGCACCGACTCGTGCATCTTGTTTTTGTGTATCTAGATTGCTTTCGAGCAAGTACTGATAAACGGCCGAAGCCTGCTTGGTCATATGTCCAGATTGGTAAAGGCGTGCCATTGCAAGCATCAGTCCCACATTATTAGGATCTCTTTGAAGGGCAGTTGTAAGATGGTTATAAGCGCCAGCATAGTTACCTTCTATTCTCAGCTTATCAGCCTCATTGATAATATAAACGTTCCTTGCCTCGGCCATCTGTGTCGGTGTGCTGTTCGCTTCTACCTTAGGGTTATTGAGCAATTTGAGTGCTTCACGCTCTAGCCCTGCTTTGTACAAAACACTAATGTGATCTATGTAGTCACTAGCATTTCCGGTTATACCTGATGCAATATCTTGCTGGATAAGTTTAAGAGCAGAACTAACATCACCACTTTGTGCCATCATATTAGCCGCTCGGCCAACGATATATGGCTTTCCCAGTTCCTTCGGCGAGAGTTGTTTCAGGATTTCAAGTGTCCGTATTTTATTACCTGAAGCTAGATGATTGGCTGCCGAATTCAACTTTAGGTTAGCAAGTGCTTCTTGGTATAACTCAGACATTTCAGGAGTACGGTTTACTGCGGGTACGCGTCCTAAATGCTCTCTGGCACGAACCCAGTCATCTTTATCATCTGCGTAGACAGCGGCCGCATAAAGTTCATCTGGTGTAGCGTCAGCCCGGTAAAGATGAGCAATTGCCTCATCGGCTTGTGATGACCTACCAGATTGCTCCAGCAGTTTTGCTAGTTCAAATCGAAGCCATGGATTATTTGGGAGTAAGTCAACGCCGTTTTCAATAATTGCAATGGCCGTTTCGAGGTTCCCTGCATTAATGGCCTGATCGACTAAATTGCGGGTATTACCATAGATATCAGCCGACTTGACCTTTTGTTGTATAGATCTGGGTAGGCTACTGAGTATCTTTGCTGCCTCTTCTGATTTTTGCTGTTCAACCAAGACAAAGTAAAGTTGCTCATTTGCATCGATATTTTTTGGATCTTGTTTAAGCACGGCGTACAACTGTTCCTCTGCCTCTTTATATCTACCACGCTGCCTGAGAAGGCTGGCTCGATAAATTTTAGCGGCCCTTCCCCGATGACCTGATTGTCTGGCTAGTGGCGCACTGACCTTTAAGGCCTGATCTAAGTTGCCCTTGGCCTGTTCTTCTTTTGCTTGGTTCAGAGTGGCATAGAATCGGGCTTCCTGAGCCCTTTGCCTAAGTTCAGACGCGTCTTTTCCACTTTTATTGGCCGCTTGTTCAAGGTAATTAGCGGCACTTGTAAAATGACCTTGCTTCATATTGGCATAACCCAAACCGGCAAGGGCGTCAGCATCGTCTGGTGAGGTTTTTAATACACGATTAAATGACTGCTTGGCTGTCGCTGTATTCCCTTTTGCCAGCGATTCAAATCCAGATTGTTTTGACATACCATCAACGCGCTGATTGAAAAGCGCTGCAATTTCTTCATCATCATGACGTTGCAGCCATGACAGGTAGTACTTTTCATCGGATGCTTTTGGATCAAGCCAAATGAGTGCCTGCCTTAGGCTAGCATTGGCTTCCGGATCTTTTTTAGCCATTCCTTGTAGCAGTTCAATTCCCTGCCGGCGGGTAGACTCCCTGTATGTCAGTAACTTAGCATAAGCAAGGTTGATGGATAAGTTATCGGGATGCGCTTTTGACAGTACCGCTAATTTACTAAGGGCAATTGGATAGCGTGTTTCATCTCCAGCCATCGTCTGATAGTACTCAGGGGCAACAGATATCGGAGGTTCTGAACCACCGAATATCTGGTCCCAAGTTGCCAAGGAGCCGTCTATGTTGCCTGCATTGGCCTGCCGCCTCGCCATTTCAACCTCCCGTTGAGGGAGTTGCATAATATCGGTAAAGTTTTGGAGCTCTCGAAGCTGTGGAGCCCCGGGATGTGCCTTAGCAAGTTGTTCCCGCCATTGTTTTGCCTTACTGGTGTCTCCTCGTTGTTCGGCCCACAGAGCCATGTAATACATTGCTTGTGCATTATTGGTATCGACCATCAATACCTTGTTTAATGACTCAACGGCACGCTCATCATTATTGTGTTTGTGCCAATAAACGGCTTGATCCAACAGGGTTTGCAAGGCTGGTGTAATCTCTTGTGCAGATGTAACGCCATGCAATGACTGAGACAGCAGGAATATACAGGCCAACGCCTTGATTAAATTATTTTTCATTAGTAGGTACCTTTATCCCTTTTTTGGAGGTGTCAGCCGCTTGCGGTTGCGCTGTGCGAGTACATGGTGAAGAGCCAGACCTGTCATGGATGAGAATGCAACGGCAACGATAGCCAAGATGGCTCCATGTTGATTGGCGTACCAGATAATCATCTTGTACCAAGGTAGTTTGCCACTTGGAAACTGGGAGGCGACTTGGAAGCTTCTTACTCCGTGATTGTCAGTAATGATCGCAGTATCCTTGCGAATAGCGGCATTGATGGCCCTGACCTGTAGATCTGCGCCAAGCATGGTAATCTGAACTGGATCAGACGCAGTTGCTACGACAACTACGCGTTCGCTGTCCCAAGGGGACTTGTAACTCAAGAATCCCCGCCATTCCTGAATGGCCGAAAGATATCGATCCGCTTCCAACGCATCCAATTGCCAGTCACCTGACATCCAATTCCTAAGGGTTTGGGAAAAGGTATAGTCACGAACGCCTAACCGGTCTGTCAATTGATGATAAGGTGAGCCTTTAAATAGTTTCCGGTTGAAAGTGGTATCACCGACAACTGACACAGCGAGGATATCTTTATTACGAAGCATTTGTCGGTTGTTTGGAACACCAAGAAACACCCTTGTATAGCTTTGAACCGTACCTGTTGCACTGCCCGCACGGGCGGCCAACTCAAATAAAGTCTGTATTTGCTTAACATCAGGTTTTTCCGGAAGCAAGATAACTGTCTGCGAAAAATCGGCATAGCGTGTAAAAGGGAAAGAAGCCCCGATAAAAAATGATAGATTTGGTAACTGCGTAAAATGACTGCTTCGGGTTAAGTCAATTAGAGAGGTGTCTTCAACTGTACTCTTGATATTATTGTCAAATAGTTCACTGCATAAGGTATCGGGCTTGTTCGCAATATTGAAATAAAGTGAGAGATGGTTGTCGCCATAAATCATATAAGGCTGGACTGGGATTTTAGCCTGTTCTTGACGAATATCACCGCCAACTTTATGCCAAAGTCGCTCCAACACCCCATTGCGGTTAACAGGTAAACCGGCAAGGTACTGTTGGTTAAAGGTAACACTGAGATTGGATAGTGACTCGTCAATCCATGGTGCGGTTGGGAAGCGATAGCCAATTTCAAGTGGTATCGTTTCGCCGTCCCACAAGAACAAGTCGGGTGCGGCCCGGAATGTATAATCCAGAGGCTCATGCCATACGCCAAGTGCCACCATGCCGGGTTCATGAGCTACCAACTCCCTTAAATAAACCGGCCTGTCTGTTGCAATCCATCGAGGTGAATCATAAGGCTTGCTGCGCGGTATATTTTGGTATTCCACGGTTGCTGATGTTGTTTGTATTTTAAACCCTGTTTTTGACAGTTTCCAAACAGCCGATCTCAAGTCCCTCTTTTCTCGACCGGCAATGACCAATAGGTTGTGTGATGGGCTTTTAGGGTTTTGCATTACGCGTATGTATGGGGCATCACTTTCAGGGAGAGTAAAGCTACCTACAGTTTGACCTGGGGCTCCTATTACAATAGTGTGCTGTTGCGGTAATACATCAACCGACACTTCGAAAATGACTCTTTTTTTGGGTGAAACCACACCAAACCATGAAGCCAGCATTGTTGCTGCATTCAATTGGGGGGGCTCTGGACTTGAGGGCAGTGCTATGTTGACAGGCGTATTAGCCATGTCATTAATATCCCAAAAAGGAAGAGGGAACCGACTCAAATCAGGAACAACATTGAGCTGTGCTGATTCCAACGTGATATAGCTCGTTGGTAGGATAGTGACCTGTAGGGCGGCCTCTCTGTTCGGCGGGCATAATAAGTCCTCTTCCGTTTCCAGTCTAAAACCGATCAATGTAGCCGAGGTCACTAGCATAGGAGGGATATCGAGTCGGTAAGTTACATCACTGTCAAATGCAGCTTCAAGCGGTAGCGTCGCTATGTGCTGACCGTTGACTGTTACACCGAGTGTGGCATTACTTTCGACCACTTCATCATCTACCTTTAGATCAAGAAGTAACTGGGCGCGGGTTATGACTTCATCATGTCGTGTGGTAAAGACAATACCTGAGTCTTTTTGACCCTGCAAAAAAGGAACTCCATCGTCCCACCCCATTTGAGCAAGACTTATCTGATGTCCCTCCAGTACCTCACTTTCCAATGCTTTAACCGGTAGAGAAAGCAAAGTTATTAAACAGGCTAATAAAAAGTGCTTTATCATGCGACTTCCTCCCTTAGAGGGGGACTTTTTTTGGCTTGGGCTTGTCCAGCGGACTTCTTGTCACTCATTGCAGCTTGGACCACACTAACCAAGCAACCAATGATCATGTAGAAAGAAGTAAACGGGTTGTCATTCTTGCGAGGCTCACAGATCCAGGCATCTGCCCTTGAGAGGACAATGCGAACTAACTCGCGACGGTCATCGACAGCCATGTCCCTAAATTGAAGTGCACACCCCTTTTGGTTTACCACCAATTTTTCTATCGGTATCGATATAGCCCCAGAGCTGAGCTGTAGCTCTATCTCTTCAACATCCTCTGGCTTGTGATAACCATTTGGCACATTGACTAGACATCCTCCCATTGATATATCGATGGTCTGGGTTCGTGAGGCAATACCATCGCTGTAATAAATCACCGCCGGTATCTGAACTGCTAGTCTCACCGTGTGCCTTTCCTGCTTGGTTTCACGAGCAGTTGCTATTGCTGCAAGCAAGAATAAAAGACTATAACTTGCCCAACCAACATTCAGGGCAAGGACGGCTGGGTCAAGGTTGTAGTCCTCTATAAAAAGAAACCGCCAGGCTCCCCAGAGCACGGCGATAAACAGTGTGATAGCTAAAAAGATGTGAGGACGAACGGTGAGAGAATCAAAGTAAGTATTGTCCAGACTTCCCCCTTTATCTGTTACGTTAAACTTGCCGTGTTTCGGGAAGAACATCGTATTAATAACTGGAAGAACAAGTTTTGGGGCTAGGGTAATATCATAAATGTCTCCCCAAAAACTATATCGGGTGTTACCGCTTAACCTAGAGGCGGCAATGGCAGAAATGATAAAGTGAGGTACACCATACGCAAAGATTAACGCGGCAGATGAATGTAAGATCTTCAGGTCAAATAATAAAAAAGCAAGCGGGGCGATGAGGTAGATCATTCGGGGTAGTGGAAATAGGAAGTACATCATGGCACTGAGGTAGCATAGCCGCTGGTGTATAGTAAGTCCTCTGCCAAATAGAGGATTATCCATCCGGAAGATCTGTATCATACCTCGGGCCCAACGGTTTCGTTGGACAATGTGGGTTGCAAGCCGTTCTGTAGCAAGACCCGCTGATAATTTGAGTGGCAGATAAGCTGTATTCCAGCCTCGCCTTTGCATTTTGAGAGCTGTATGGGCATCTTCCGTTACCGTTTCGACAGCAAACCCACCAATGTCATCAAGTGCCTCGCGCTTGAGTACCGCACAGGAACCGCAGAAGAACGCAGCATTCCAGGCATCATTACCTTGCTGGATAGGACCATAGAACAACTCTCCTTCATTGGGGATATCACGACCGCCATAAAGATTCCGTTCGAAAGGATCTGGTGAATAAAAATGGTGTGGTGTTTGAATGAGCCCCAGCTCCGAGTCTTTTAGGAATGCACCAACTGTTGATTGAAGAAAAAGTCTAGTTGCGGTGTGGTCACAATCAAAGATACAAATGAGTTCGCCATGGGTGAGTTCTAGCGCATGGTTGAGGTTACCAGCTTTTGCGTGGGTATTGTCGGTACGGGTGATATATCCAACCCCAGCCTTAGCAGCAAAGACAGCAAACTCTTTGCGGTTTCCATCATCAAGTAAATAGATATTTATCTTGTGTTGCGGATAATCCATACACTGTGCGGCAAATACAGTATCACTGACAATATCAAGATCTTCATTATATGAGGGGATATAGACATCGACTGTGGGCCACGAAGAGATATCCTCAGGGAGTGGTTGTATTTTTCTTTCAAGTGGGAAGCTGTTTTGCATATAACCCAGTAACAGCATAATCCATGAGTAAAGCTCTGCAACAAAAAGTAGGATTCCTAAGATAGCTTCGATCTGGGTTTCAAAGGACAGTGTTTGCGTAGCACGGAAATATAGGTATCGTGTTGAACTCAGTACTGAGAATACCACCAGAATAACTGACACCTGATGGTTCTTAATTCTGTTCAATAAAATGAAAATTAAAAGTGAGAGCAAGCCAAACAAGTATTGCATTTGGCTCCCCATCGGGGTAATTACTATCGTTATAGCTACGGGGGCTAGCAATAAAAATAATAAAAACAACATAATTTTACTCATGATTGTTTCTCCATAGCTGAATCATTGGTTTGGCACAGATTTCGCTGTATGAACAACGCCATCACCAATATGTATTCCCAATATCCCAATCAACTTTTGACCCAGAGTCTCAATATCGAATGCAGCAGCAGATGCCGGGTTATATGTGCCGATCGATATTTGTGCTGCATTTGCTTCGATGACACTCTCATCGCGGTGTATCATGCCTAGTAATTGGTTGCCGAGCCGATGCTGAAAAACCTGAGCTGATTCCTGACTGACTTTTCGTTTCAAGTCAATCTGGTTTAGTACAAAATGTTGCTTTTCCCGTTGTCCAGCGTAGAGCTGATTTTCTGCTTGAGGCAACAGAGCCAACGAAGCAGAATCAGCAAGAAAAAGAGTTAAGCTAATATCTGAGATTTCCGAAAACGCACTGAAAGCAATAGATGGTGTCGTAGGAAGATCTGCGACGATCAGCCATTGGGGATCATTGATGAATACTTCAAGGCCACGAGGTAGAAAATATTTATCATTGCGCAGTCGGTTTTCAAAGTTAAGACGTTGTGGTTCTGTGGTTATGCCATAGGGTAGGACAAAGATATTGTCCTCGTATGAAAGAACATTTTCGCTCCAATCTGGGGCCTGCTCAACTTGAGCAACATAGCCCCTTTTGTCATTAAAGGGCATACCAAAATGCAGCCGCAATGAGTTTTGGACATTGCAATCAATTAGAAGGACCTTGATTCCTTTACTAGCCATTGAATAGCCGAGATTTGCTGCTAATGTTGTAACACCGACCCCGCCTTTAGGAGAAGATATTGTCACTATTGACATAATTCCTCCTCGGGTTGCTCAGAGAAATTCTTATCAAAATTCGTTTTATCGCAAGGAAAACCAGCCACAGCTTGAATTATTGAGACTCTATCAGATGAAGTATCATCAGTATTATGTATCGATTGCAGTAAGGGAGAGCGTGTCGTATGGACAGTTAACTGCTTTACAACTGAAGGAGGGCGATTATTGTAATCTGGTTTATCAGTAGTGATTTCATTATTAATGTTATAGG
>NZ_JACSOF010000189.1:0-10819 GCF_014349205.1 Photobacterium sp. BZF1 | reverse complement strand
GCCATATCCTGACCATCGAGGACCCGGTGGAGTTTGTGCATACCGGCAAACGCTGCCTGATCAACCAGCGAGAAGTACACCGCGATACCCATAGCTTTCACAATGCCCTGCGCTCTTCGCTTCGTGAAGATCCGGATGTCATTGTGGTGGGTGAGCTGCGTGACCGTGAAACGATTAGCCTTGCATTGACCGCTGCTGAAACCGGCCATTTGGTGCTAGGTACTCTGCATACCAGTTCGGCGGCGAAAACCGTAGATAGGATCATTGATGTGTTCCCAGGCAATGACAAGGCGATGGTGCGCTCAATGCTGTCTGAATCACTTCGCGCTGTGGTCTCGCAGAACTTGCTGAAATGTACCAGCGGCGGTCGTATCGCTGCCCATGAGGTGATGATGGCCACTCCGGCGATCCGCAATTTGATCCGCGAGGACAAAGTGGCCCAGATGTTCTCGATGATCCAAACCGGCTCGGCGATGGGGATGCAAACCATGGAGCAGAGTGTGAAGATGCTGGTGGCGCAGGGGCTGGTGGATACTGATGAAGGCCGTCGGGTGGTTGATTCAAGCTTTTCGCAGTTTTAATGGGGAATAGATAGCGATGACTTTGCAACATGCACTTAATGAGATGGTCAGCCGTAAGGCATCGGATCTCTATATCACGGTAGATTCGCCTTGCTTGCTGCGTATCGATGGCAACCTTCACCCACTGGGCGAGACGCTTGATCTCCATGCCGTTGAAAAAATGTTTACCGAGGCAATGGATAGCGAACAGGAGGCGGAATACCGTGCTTCCAAAGAAGCCAACTTTGCCTTGGTAAGGGGCGATCTTCGCTTTCGGGTCAGTGCCTTTTGGCAACGTGAGCTGCCTGGTATGGTGATCCGCCGTATTGAAACCGATATCCCAGACTTTTTCTCGCTGAACCTGCCGATGGACATGCAGAAAATGGCGCTGGCTAAACGGGGATTGGTATTGGTCGTTGGGGCGACCGGTTCGGGTAAATCCACCTCGATGGCAGCCATGACCGGTTACCGAAATGCCAACCGCAGCGGGCATATCCTAACCGTGGAAGACCCTATTGAGTTTGTCCACAAGCACAATAAATGCATCGTTACCCAGCGAGAGGTGGGGTTAGATACTGAAAGCTATGAAGTCGCATTGAAAAACTCCCTGCGCCAGGCACCAGATATGATCTTGATCGGTGAGATCCGTACCCCTGAAACCATGGAGTATGCGATGAACTTTGCCGAGACCGGCCACCTTTGCATGGCAACGCTGCATGCCAATAATGCCAATCAGGCATTGGAGCGAATCCTACATTTGGTACCGAAAGAGCGACGTGAGCAGTTCTTGTTCGACTTATCACTAAACCTCAAGTGCATCCTGGCCCAGCAACTGATCCCGGACGCCCATGGTGTTGGTCGTCACGGCGCCTTCGAGCTTCTTATTAACACCCCGCGGGTCGCGGATCTGATCCGCCGGGGTGAGTTGCATGAGATCAAAGAGGCGATGGCGAAGTCAAACGAGTCAGGCATGATGACTTTCGATCAATCACTCTATGAGCTTTATAGCGCAGGGAAGATCACCGAGCAGGATGCGTTGCACCATGCCGACTCCGCAAATGATCTGCGTTTGATGATCAAAGTCGGAAGCAAAAGCCAGCTGAGCAACAACTCGTTGTCCGGCGTAACGGTAGATATGGGCTAGATCTACCGATTTTCCTGCCATGAACCGAAAGCATTGGGGTTACTATGATCCTAATGCTTTTTTTGTTGATCACTTCTCATAACTCATTGAAATTTAGTAACATTAAAATAGCTTGGATTTAGGTGTACAGGTAAATGAGCTTTTGGGTTCAAATAGTCCAAAAGCTGTACAAGCTGATCATCCCTTAAGCTTCGTGGGCTAAATGGCATTAACAATCCAAGATCTTGAAAGGTGATCTCTTTTTGCTGAATTGAGCGGAAAAAGCTGTACGTTTGGGGGGAGGATAGTGGGGGATGTAAATACCTAGGTTCCAGGCGCTGGAACCCAGGCTCTGTTTTTTTATCCGTACTGCTGCTCGAACCAGCTTTCTAGGATCACCACAGCTGACTGCGAGTCGATATTGCCTTTGCTGAGGTTACGGTAGCCACCGCGATCGAATAGATCGGAGCGGGCTTCGGCTGTACTCAGGCGCTCGTCATGCAACTCGACCTGGCAGCCAAAACGGCCATGGAGGCGGTTGGCGAATTTTTTGGCCCGTGGGGTGATGGCCTCCAGTTCTCCGCCCTGCATATCCAATGGCAGCCCGACAACCACCAAATCCGGTTGCCATTCTTTGAGAATTTTTTCAATGTCATCCCAATTTGGGACCCCATCTTTCGCTTTCAGGGCGGCAAGTGGGCTAGCGGTGCCGGTCAGCTCTTGGCCGATAGCAACACCAATACTTTTCGTACCGTAATCAAAAGCGAGTACGCTGCGAGATTGACTCATGCGTGTCCTTGTTCTGTGGAAAGGTGAGTAGCAGTGATACCTAGCTGGGCAATAGCCTTGTTCCAGCGTTCATTTATCGGGGTATTGAACACTACATCGGTATTGGCTTCTGTTGTCAGCCAGACATTTTCAATGAGCTCTTGCTCAAGTTGTCCTGCATCCCAGCCAGCATAGCCCAGAGCAACTAGGAAATTATCCGGTGACTCACTGGTACCGAGTAGCGAGAGAATATCTTTGGAGGTAGTGATCGAGACCTCATCGGTGACATCGATACTTGAGCTCAGGCGGCCAACCCGGTTGTGCAGGACAAAACCGCGGTCGGCAGATACCGGGCCACCATTGAATACCGGTTGCTCAAGGCAAGAATGATCCCTTACGGGCAACTCGCGCTCAATTTCAATTTGGTCGAGCATATTGCCTACCGAAATCTCAATCGGCAGGTTGATGACAATGCCCATTGCTCCTTCGTCGTTATGCTCGCAAATGTAGACAACACTTCCTTTGAAATTAGGATCTTGCATCTTGGGCATGGCTACCAGAAAGTGGTTAGTCAAATTCATGGAAAGATACCTACAACCGATCGACTTACTTACAGTATGCCGACTAATTAACAGAATTGGTATTAAAGGGAGAGGATTTTAATGATTCACGCAGCCTAACCAGTTTCACCTTGGACGTGAAATGATCAGGCTGCATTGAATTAGCGCATTAAGCGTTGATGCGGCGTTCGATAGCATCCATCAGCTTGCCAGTGATAGAAATATCAAAAGCAGCTTCGATTTCGCGGATACAGGTTGGGCTGGTGACATTGATTTCTGTTAGCTTGTCGCCGATAACATCAAGGCCGACGAAGATCAGCCCTTTCTCTTTCAGCACAGGTGCAACAGTTTCGGCAATCTTACGGTCAGTCTCGCTAATTGGTCGAGCTTCGCCACGGCCACCTGCAGCTAGGTTGCCACGGGTTTCGCCTTTAGCCGGGATACGGGCCAAGCAGTAAGGCATTGGCTCGCCGTCGACAACCAGAATACGCTTGTCGCCGTTGCTGATATCCGGCACGAAGGTCTGGGCCATGCAGTAGTTCTGGCCATGGTTGGTCAGGGTTTCGATGATCACAGAGACGTTCGGGTCACCTTTCATCACGCGGAAGATAGACGAACCGCCCATGCCGTCAAGCGGCTTGAGGATCACATCACCATGCTCTTGGTGGAAAGCCTTGATTTTATCGGCACGACGGGTAACGACTGTGGTCGGTGTTAGCTCCGGGAACCAAGCGGTGAATAGCTTTTCATTACAGTCACGCAGGCTCTGTGGCTTGTTGACGATAAGGGCACCTTCATCTTCGGCACGCTCAAGGATATAGGTGGCGTAGATGTATTCGGTGTCGAACGGCGGATCTTTACGCATTAATACCGCGTCCAGATCGGATAGGGCGATTTCCTGCTCGCTATGGAACTCGAACCAGCCGTTCGGATCTTCTTTCAGGCTAACGACACGGGTGCGGGCCATTGCCTTGCCTTGCTCCAGTGACAGGTCATTCATTTCCATATAGTGGATTTCCCAACCACGGCGCTGGGCTTCCAACATCATGGCAAAGCTGGAATCTTTCTTGATGTTGATAGACTCAATCGGGTCCATCACGATACCCAGTTTGATCATTGCTTTCTCCTAATTATTTCCTGGGGCATTAGCCAAGATCGCCGAAGCGGACTTGCAGGGCTGTGATTGCTGTCATCGCGGCTGTCTCGGTTCGGAGCACGCGCGGGCCAAGCAGGATTTCGTCGAATTTGAATTCTTCTGTCATGCTGATCTCCTCAGCAGACAAGCCGCCTTCCGGGCCAATCAACAGACGTACTTTGCTGACAGGCGCTGGCAGGGTATTGATAGAGTAGTTTGCGCGAGGGTGCAGGTTGAGCTTGAGGCCGTCATATTGCTCGGCGCACCAGTCTTCCAGTTTCATGATCGGGCGGATTTCCGGCACGGTATTGCGGCCACACTGCTCGCAAGCGCTAATGGCGATTTTCTGCCATTGCTGGAGTTTCTTTTCGAAACGATCGGCATTCAACTTTACGCCACAACGCTCAGAAATCAGCGGGGTAATAGTATTGACACCAAGCTCGACCGATTTCTGGATGGTAAATTCCATCTTCTCACCACGTGATACCACTTGGCCGAGATGGATATCCAGCGGGGACTCGACACTGCTTTCGTTACGAGCCTGGATTTCCACTTCCACACTTTTTTTGCTGGCATTGGTGATCACGGCCGGAAACTCGGCATTGCTGCCATCAAACAGCAGGACTTCCTGGCCGGCCTGCATGCGCATGACGCGGCCGACATGGTTGGCGGCATCATCGCTGAGCATAACGATTCCAGAGTTTGGTAATAACTCCGGGTGGTAAATTCGTGGGATTCTCATGGCTATCTCGTAACCCGTTGGTTGTATTCTGGCTGCATTATATCAACTCTCCTGCTGATTGCAGGCTGTTGGTCATACCTTGCAGGTACATGGATAAGAAATGGACGCACCAAGCGAGAAAAACAAGGGGGAAACGGAAATTTATACCCAGCTAGCGAAAATTAGGGTTGCCGCTATCTTTTGCTTGGTTGGTTTCGGGGGCCTGAGGGGAGATTAACCAAGCATGGGATTATTGGCCATGTTGCTGGAAGGCCAAGGTGTGTCCGCATTGGCGGCAACGGTAGTGGGCTTGGCCCCGTTGGACCTTGTTGTGACGGCGAACCGTCATCTGGTGCTCGCTGCACTGGCAGCGGTAGAGGAAAGTTTGGCCCTGTACCGAGCTGACATCGAAACTGTGGGTGGTACGCGGCGCAACCCCGAACACTTCCTGCATGATGACCTGCCATTCCCTACCGTGCGGCCTAACTTTGCCAAACAACTTGAATACCACCAGATGGGCGACCTCGTGCGGTACGACCTCATTGAGAAAGGCTTCCGGGTTCTCTTTCATGAGCACCGGATTGAACCGTACCTCCCAGCCTTGCAACCGGGCACTACCGGCAATTTTCCCGCGTTGGGTAAAGTTAACCTCAGGCATCACCAAGCGTTTGTTGAGGCGTCGGTTGGCTTGGGCAATACATTGTTTAACGCGGTCAATCACTTGTTGTTGCAGGACGGTCATTGTTGTTTCCAAGGCTTGCTGGTGGAGCAGGGGAGTATAGGTTGAACAGCGGCGGGAGGGAAGAGCGGCCCTAGGTACGGGGTCCTTGGAAAAGCGGGAAGAGCGAAAGAATAAGAGCGAAGAGCTTGACGCTTTGTCATTATCAATGAACGCTACTGAAGGACCAAGGACCAAGGACCGTTCAAAAACAAAAAAGGAAGCCGAAGCTTCCTTTTTTCAATCAATCCCGAGCGCTTACTTGATGTTAGCGAAGTCGCGTAGGATGTCGGCTTTGTCAGTTTTTTCCCAAGGGAACTCTTCACGACCGAAGTGACCGTATGCCGCTGTCTTCTTGTACATTGGCTTCAATAGGTCAAGCATTTCGATCAGGCCGTATGGGCGTAGATCGAAGTGCTGGCGTACTGCTTCTACGATGATATCGTGAGACACTTTCTCAGTACCGAATGTTTCGATCATGATAGATGTTGGATCAGCAACACCGATTGCGTAAGAAAGCTGGATTTCACAACGGTCAGCCATGCCAGCCGCGATGATGTTCTTCGCTACGTAGCGAGCTGCGTATGCTGCTGAACGGTCAACTTTCGATGGATCTTTACCAGAGAATGCACCGCCACCGTGACGAGCTGCGCCGCCGTAGGTATCAACGATGATCTTACGACCAGTCAGGCCACAGTCACCCATAGGGCCACCGATAACGAAACGGCCGGTTGGGTTGATGAAGTACTTGGTGTCTTTGTTCAGCCACTCTGAAGGTAGAACTGGCTTGATGATCTCTTCCATTACTGCTTCTTGCAGTACTGGTAGCTCAATGCTGTCACAGTGCTGGGTAGACAGTACTACTGCATCGATACCAACGATTTTGCCTTGGTCGTAGGCAAAGGTAACCTGGCTTTTCGCATCAGGGCGAAGCCAAGGAAGGGCACCGTTCTTACGTACTTTTGCCTGGCGCTCTACTAGGCGGTGAGCGTAAGTGACAGGAGCTGGCATCAATACGTCAGTTTCGTTGGTCGCGTAACCGAACATGATACCTTGGTCACCGGCACCTAGTTCGCGTGGGTCTTCACGGTCAACACCTTGGTTGATGTCCGGAGACTGCTTACCGATTGCGCTTAGTACGGCACAAGAGTTAGCGTCGAAGCCCATGTCAGAGTGGGTGTAGCCGATTTCGCGAACGGTTTCGCGAGTTAGCTCTTCGATATCAACCCAAGCAGAGGTAGTGATTTCACCACCAACCATTACCATACCGGTTTTTACGTAAGTCTCACACGCAACACGTGCTTTCGGATCTTGCTCTAAGATCGCATCCAATACTGCATCTGAAATCTGATCAGCAATTTTATCTGGATGACCTTCTGATACTGACTCAGAAGTAAACAGGTGCTTCGACATGAGCGCTCCCATAAATATATGTGTTAGTTGATGTTCTCGGGCTCTTGAACCATGTTTGATGGTCACATACTTGCATACGGATATACGTTTGTATGTATAGAGCTACCTCCGTCTAGACGGCTATAATACTCTTTGTTGCTCGAAAATCAACTTGCAATCGATAGGGGTATTGAAGCCAAACCATAAGCAAACGTTTTCCCTGTAACGCTTTTATTACAGTTAGTTGCCTTGTTTATTGAGGGGCTATTACCATCATTGCCTTGAAATAGAACTTATTTTTCTCAGGAAATCGTTTGCAGTTATAGCCCAGTCTTTGCGACAATACCCGCCCGCCGAACTGCGGCTTGCCTGAACCAATGACGGTGAGGGGAGCCGAATATTCAACGTCTACGAATTTCTGGAGCAGACATGTCTTCTCGTAAAGATCTTGCTAATGCAATCCGTGCCCTCAGCATGGACGGTGTTCAACAAGCTAACTCTGGCCACCCTGGTGCACCTATGGGTATGGCTGATATCGCTGAAGTACTGTGGCGTGGCCACATGAACCACAACCCACAAAACCCTGAGTGGGCTGACCGCGACCGTTTCATCCTGTCGAACGGCCATGGTTCAATGCTGATTTACTCTCTGCTTCACCTTACTGGCTACGATCTGTCTATCGACGATCTGAAGAACTTCCGCCAGCTACACTCTAAAACACCGGGTCACCCAGAATACGGTTACGCACCGGGTGTTGAAACAACAACTGGCCCACTAGGCCAGGGCATCACCAACGGTGTGGGTATGGCGATGGCTGAAAAAGCCCTTGCTGCCCAGTTCAACCGTGAAGGCCACGATATCGTTGACCACCACACTTACGTGTTCATGGGTGACGGCTGTCTGATGGAAGGTATCTCTCACGAAGCGTGTTCGCTTGCGGGTACCCTAGGCCTAGGTAAACTAATCGCGTTCTGGGATGACAACGGCATCTCAATCGACGGTGAAGTTGAAGGTTGGTTCTCTGACGATACGCCTAAGCGTTTCGAAGCTTACGGCTGGCACGTAATCCCAGCGGTAGACGGCCACGATGCAGACGCTATCAACGCGGCTATCGAAGCGGCTAAAGCAGATCCGCGTCCTACGCTGATCTGTACCAAGACGATTATCGGTTTCGGTTCACCAAACAAAGCCGGTTCTCACGACTGTCACGGTGCGCCACTAGGCCACGACGAAATCGCAGCAGCACGCGAGTTCCTGGGTTGGAACCACGGTCCATTCGAAATCCCTGCAGACATCGCTGCTGAGTGGGATGCGAAAGAAGCAGGCGCAGCCAAAGAAGCGGCTTGGAACGAGAAGTTCGAAGCGTACGCAGCGGCTTACCCTGAGCTAGCCGCTGAATACAAGCGCCGTGTAAACGGTGAGCTACCAGCACAGTGGGAAGAAAAAGCGAACGCTATCATTGCTGATTTGCAAGCTAACCCAGCAAACATCGCATCACGTAAAGCTTCTCAGAACGCACTAGAAGCGTTCGGCCAGATGCTTCCTGAGTTCATGGGCGGCTCTGCTGACCTGGCACCTTCTAACCTGACTATGTGGTCTGGTTCTAAGTCGCTAGAAGCGAACGACTTCTCAGGTAACTACATCCACTACGGTGTGCGTGAGTTCGGCATGACGGCAATCATGAACGGCATCGCGCTACACGGTGGTTTCGTACCATACGGTGCAACTTTCCTAATGTTCATGGAATACGCACGTAACGCAATGCGTATGGCTGCACTGATGAAAGTGCAGAACATCCAGGTTTACACCCACGACTCTATCGGTTTGGGTGAAGATGGCCCGACTCACCAGCCGGTTGAGCAGATGGCATCTCTACGCCTGACGCCAAACATGAGCACATGGCGCCCATGTGACCAGGTTGAGTCTGCAGTCGCATGGAAACTGGCTATCGAGCGTAAAGACGGCCCAACGTCGCTTATCTTCTCGCGCCAGAACCTAGCTCAGCAGGAGCGTAGCGAAGCACAGGTTGCTGACATCGCTAAGGGTGCTTACATCCTGAAAGATTGCGAAGGCAAGCCTGAGCTTATCCTTATCGCAACCGGTTCTGAAGTTGAGCTAGCGGTAGAAGCGGCTGCACAGCTAACTGCAGAAGGTAAGAAAGTACGCGTTGTTTCAATGCCATCTACCGATGCATTTGACAAACAAGATGCCGCTTACCGTGAAGCGGTACTACCATCAGACGTGACTGCACGTATTGCTGTTGAAGCGGGCATCGCTGACTTCTGGTACAAGTACGTAGGTTTCGATGGCCGTATTATCGGTATGACGTCTTTCGGTGAATCAGCACCTGCTGGCGAGCTATTCAAGATGTTCGGCTTCACTACCGAGAACGTAGTAAACACAGCTAAAGAACTACTAGGCTAATATACTCCTGGTCTTCAGAATCAAAGGCGCTAAGTTTATTACTTAGCGCCTTTTTTATTTCCTCAATGCCAATCACGCCAACCTGAGCCGCAGGAACCCTTTAACTTTCTTATCTCTGTTATTGCCCAGCCCGTTCAATTTACAGTACAATATACCAATAAAATAAAACCAAACATTAAGCCATGAATCCATTACACCTCCCTTGGACAACACAGGAAACACCATGGCAAAGGTAACCCCGGAAGAAGCATTGAAAACACGCCAGCGAATTTTGGATGCGGTCATTCAGTGCCTACTCGACCCACAGGTCGGCTACGAAAAGATGACTTACACCCGCTTGCAGACCATGACGGGCATTTCTCGCGGCGGCATTCTCAATCACTTTGGTAAGAAAGCAGAGTTTATCTCTGCTCTGGACGGTACAATTTTCAATACCGTACTGAACGAACTCAACCTATCTAGCAGGGACGCGTTCAACGCCTCATTTGAAGTTGCGATGACCCGCCCGAACTTCCATGCCGTGCTGCAGCTGCTAATCAGCAATGCTTCGCACCACGTAGCAATAGGACATGCCAAAGCGGCATGGCTCGAACTAGAAGATCTCATAGAACAGAAGCTGGGTATCGAAGCAAAAGAAGAGGATCTGCCCCGCTTACTCGGGCGAAGCTTCTTTCTGTTGACGAACCGAAAGGCGGCTTAAATCAGTTAAAACCATACTTGCGCACTAAACCCCGTTGGTACTGAAGGGGTTTAGTGATAGCTGAAAAGCAACTAATTCTTTAAATTAAGAACTTGCAACCCTTTTAAATTTACAGTTTCCCTTCAGTACTTCTCCGTTGAAAAACCCCATATCAAGAAAAAAGCCTATCTGCGCATAAGATATTGCTGCAAAAATACCCAAAACGGATAACACCCAACCTAAATTGTCGCTCTCTTTCGTTTTGATAGCTTTTGGCTATAACCACCTCAATTCTCAAATAGATTAAACCTATCAAATCAATTGGAAGGTCCAATTTCACAAATTTTCGGGGTCAATGCATTATATCTCCATCGACGCGGGACAGCGTCAAACACGATAAATGAGAAAGAGAGTTAAGCATGATCAATACAGAAATCAAACCATTCCAAGCGACAGCATTCAAAAACGGCGACTTCGTAGAAATCACTGAGCAAGACGTTAAAGGTAAGTGGGCAGTATTCTTCTTCTACCCAGCAGACTTCACTTTTGTATGTCCAACTGAGCTAGTTGACCTTCAAGAAAAATACGCAGAGCTTCAGTCTCGTGGCGTAGAAGTTTACTCAGTATCTACTGACACTCACTTCTCTCACAAAGCATGGCACGATACTTCTGACAAGATCGGTACTATCGAATACTTCATGGTAGGTGACCAAACTGGCACTATCACTAACAACTTCAA
>NZ_JACSOF010000188.1:0-10820 GCF_014349205.1 Photobacterium sp. BZF1 | reverse complement strand
GTCTTCAAATGGCAGTGATATTCATGTGGATACTCAGCTCACATACCCAGACACCGATCCAGACTCAGTTGCTCGCAATGACACATATAATTGCGTAAGTCTTCGATGCGCCCTTGAGCCTAACGCTCCCGCTGTCGCGAAAATGACGGCTCGTTATGTGGCTAACGAAAAAGAGCTTATTCCGGTTTACTATAACGTGAATTCGAAAACAGGCGATGTTGAAGAGAAAGATCCTCGCTTTGCACAGGCAATTGCGAACATCAACGAAGTCATCGGAAGACCGGTTTTCAAAGATATGGGCTTCATCCACGTTGACCACGACGAAAGCGACTGGCTTCTTGACTACTCTTCAGTCGAAGGCAAAGGCGGTCTTATCTTCTCTGTTGGCACAAGCGTAAAAATTAATGCCAACCAACAAACTTGTGGCTCTGCTTCTATTGGCCCTAACAATATGCAGATTGCCCCAATTGTTATTGACGAAAACAACTACTTCAAAGCAGATGGTGGATGGGTATGGCTCAACCTTGATTCTTCAGACGGCACTTGTCTAGCTGACGTTGAGATAGCAACTCATGAACTCATGCATGCACTTGGCTTCCTTGATCACTTCGATGGATTTGGTGCTGATGGTGAAGTATTTGGTGACCGTGCTAAAGCAGCGCTGCGCACGCTATACAACAACGATGCACAGTCTGATCCAGACAACCTAACTTACTACCATTGGCCTGCGAACTAATTCGCAGATCTAAGTAGACAATAGTCAAATGAATTAAGGCCGCCAAATGCGGCCTTTGATGAATTTGAATCTTAGATGATGTGATCAACATAACGAATGGCTTCCCCAGCCTTGTTAAAGAAAATGAATTAGCACAGTTCTCAGAGTGAGAAAGTTTGGTCTAGACTTCAATAGATTGAAGTGATGTTATAACATAACAGATATGTAACAGGTTGATTTTATTATAATGGAGACGTATCTAAATGACTAAACTACCTGTAACTGTACTATCAGGCTTTCTTGGTGCCGGGAAAACAACGGTGCTCAGCCACATCCTTAATAACCGCCAGGGCAAGAAGGTCGCTGTTATCGTCAATGATATGAGCGAGATAAATATCGATGTTTCGTTGGTACAAAATGAGGTCGCACTGAGCCACAAGGAAGAGCAACTTGTAGAAATGAGTAACGGGTGTATTTGCTGTACGTTACGCGAAGATTTGCTGTTGGAAGTGAATAGGTTATCCAAAGACGGACGCTTTGATTACTTATTGATTGAATCAACTGGAATTTCCGAGCCACTGCCGGTTGCAGAAACATTCACGTTTGAGGATGACGAGGGTGTATCACTGTCCGATGTCGCTAGGTTGGATACTATGGTGACGGTGGTCGATGCCTCCAATTTTATTCGTGACTTCGATGAAGCCAAGTACCTCCAGGAGACGGGGGAATCATTGGGAGAAGATGACGAACGTAGCGTTGCAGATTTATTGATTGACCAAGTTGAATTTGCCGATGTATTGCTGATCAGCAAAACAGACTTGGTTGAACCTCATGAGGTTGAAAGGCTGATCGCTATTTTAAAAACACTCAATACCCACGCCCAGATTATTCCAATATCCAATGGCAATGTGAATATTGATGATGTGTTAAACACTGGACGGTTTGATTTCGAGCGTGCACAAAAAGCGCCAGGTTGGCTCAAGGAAATGCGTGGGGAGCATGTCCCGGAAACCGAAGAGTACGGAATCGGTAGCTTCAGTTATGTCGCTCGGCGACCATTTCATCCTGAGAAGTTTTATCGTTTCTTACACAACACCCATAGCTACGGGAAGCTATTACGATCTAAAGGATATTTCTGGTTAGCCTCACGGCCAGAATATGCTGGGCAGTGGAGTCAGGCTGGGGGTATAGCACGTTATGGTTTTGCTGGCATGTTTTGGAAATCAGTGCCTGAGGATCAGTGGCCGACGGATGAAGTGCATGTCACCGCGATAATGAAAAACTGGGTAGAACCATTTGGCGATATGCGCCAGGAGTTGGTTTTCATAGGTCAAAACTTAGATCAAGAAGCAATGACAAGGGCACTTGATGAGTGCTTGTTATCTGAATCGGAATTATCACAAGGAGAAGTGTACTGGACAACATTGAGCGATCCATTTCCAGCCTGGAGGTAGGGGATAACCAGCGAGCTATTTGATTCTGGACAGAGAGTGAAGGCGACTAGAAAAGCGCTACTGGGGGAAATTATGAATTCAGAACAACCGGTGACACTATCAGAAAAAGATATTTTATCAGCACCAGAGTCGGACTACATGAATGAATCTCAACTTGAATTTTTCAAGCAGAGGTTAGTTGATCTGCATGAGACTACTAGGGCCCGTATCGAGGAAGCAAAGGAGCAAATGAATAATTCGAGCGGACTTAGTGATGAACATGACAGAGCGTCTTATGAAGAGCAAGCAGCACTAGCCTTGAGAATTGTCGATAGAGAACAAAAACTATTGGTCAAAATCCAAGAGTCATTGGAACGTATCCGTATCGGGGAATATGGTTATTGTCTTGAATCTGGGGAGCCTATAGGCATATCGCGGCTACTGGCTAGGCCGACAGCCGAATATAGTATAGAGGTTAAAACGCTCAAAGAAGTCAAAGAGCATCATTACAAGAAACAAAGCAGAGACCTTGACTAGGAAGTCACGTTTTGGGCCTAACCCATACCATTCCACCGACAAATTCTTACTTTTAACATCCAATATCTGAATCAAGATCAAAGCGTTAAAACTTTAAACACCGTGTATCCACCTTGTTCAATATAAATGTTATGTTATAACATTCATATATGCACATGATGTTATAACATAACGAAACAAGGAAAATGTTGTGAATAGAAAAATGCTCTCTCTCATTGTTGGTAGCATGTTTGTCTCACCTGCTATGGCCGATACTCTTTCTAACCCCCAGATTGGTGTGGTTTTGGATGGCTATTACCAAGATGGCGAACGAAATAATTCTGAACGGGAAGAAGGGTTTGGCTTGGGGCACACAGAGCTAAACATGTCTGCAAACATCGATGATAAGTTCTACAGCGCACTTACCGCTGTGCTAGAAAGCCACGGTGATGAAACAGAGTTGAATCTGGAAGAAGCTTTCATTGAAACACTTGCTCTGCCATATGGTTTGAACGTGCGTGCGGGACGGTTCCTGTCTGACTTTGGTTACTTGAACAGCCAACATATGCACACAGACAGTTTTGTTGAGCGCCCAGTTGCTTACCGAACCTTTCTTGGCTCTCATTACTACGACGATGGTGTCAGGGCTAGCATAGTGCTGCCAACAGACCTCTATGTGAAATTTGGAGTGGAAGCGTTAAGTGGTGACAGGCTCTCTGCTGTTGAAGATGGCTCAAAAGTCGGCGTTTATACCACAACCTTGAAAATAGGTGATGACTTTTCCGAGTCATCAAGCTGGCAGTTTGGCTTGAGCTATCTTCGCAATGAAGACGGTAAGGTCAGCGAGTTTGAAGATCATGATCACGGCCACGATGATGAGCATGACCACGACCACGGTGCGGCAGTGACAGGTTCAAACTTGTACGGTGCCGATTTTGTTTGGAAGTGGGCGCCAAATGGTAACTACAAATACCAAAACTTCACCTTGTCTGCTGAGTATATGTGGCTGGATGAAGTTGTAGACAGCCGATTCAAAGAAGACGGGGCGTCAGATAACCTAAGCGCATATTATGTTTCGGGTGTTTACCGTTTCAACCCGAGTTGGTCAGCAGGGCTTCGCTATGGTGAAGCAGAAAGTTATGACGGCCATGCACATGATGACCATATGCACTTTACTGACCTGAACGACAAAGAATTCGACGCCATGGTTGCATGGGATTCCTCCCATTTCGGTACTATCCGCGCGCAATACACACGTGTTGATAATCAAGACAGCGATACCGACAACGTATTCACACTGCAATATGTCATGACATTTGGAGCACACGGAGCACATGCTTTCTAAACTGACTTTTAGTAAGTGCAGTTTAGCAATGATGGCAGCAGGGGCTGCCATCATTTCTTCACCTGCGCTAGCACTCAATATTTTTGTTTGTGAACCTGAATGGAAGGCGTTTCTGGCAAGTCATGCCCCAGATGCAACCATCTATTCTGCGACAACAGCCAAACAAGATCCGCATTACGTGCAAGCCCGCCCTTCATTAATTGCCAAAATGCGCCAAGCAGATATGGCGATGTGCTCGGGAGCCGAATTGGAAGTCGGGTGGCTGCCTATGCTTCAATCAAGAAGTAGTAATAGTGCGGTTCAAAATGGTGCAGACAGTATGATTTATGCAACGGATTATGTCCGTATGCTGGACACCCACGACCACGTTGATCGGAGCATGGGTGATATCCACGCCCACGGCAACCCCCATGTCCAGTTTGCTGCCAATGATATGATCCCTCTGTCTAGAGCCATTTCGAAGCGTTTACAGGCTATCGATCCAGCGAACGCGCAAACTTACCACTTGAATGGCATGAAATTTCGTTCTCATTGGCAAAAGAAGCTAAATGAATGGAACGTAAAAGCCGCGCCGCTCAAAGGTAAGCAGGTCGTTGGCTATCATGAGAACTATCGATATCTATTTGAATGGCTCGAAATTGAACAAGTTGCGGATCTTGAGCCAAAGCCAGGCGTTTCGCCGACGACGTCACATTTGAACTCGTTAACTAAGTTGGACCCACAATCCTATGATGCGATAGTGTATTCCTCACATCAGGATCAGCGCCCAGCATTTTGGCTGCAACAACGAACAGGTAAACCTGTCATACAGCTTCCGCTGACGGTTTCCGAAGGGCAAAGTTTGGATCAATTGTACGAGAAAATAATCGATGCTTTGTTGGATGTACTGGTAGAACCCTCACCGGAGCGAGCTTAAACCATGGTCGAATATGCATGGCTGTTACCCGCTATATTTTGCGGTTTGATTGCCCTAGCAGGTAATGTCGTGCTTGGTCAGCAGGTGCTGAAACGACAGATCATTTTTATTGATTTAGCAGTGGCTCAGGTCGCTGCTTTGGGAGCTGCAATAAGCCATTATGGGTTGAGCCAATACTCACTTTTTTCAGGTTCCTTCTTTGGTGAGATGGTTGGCCCTTGGCTAATGTCACTGCTGTTGTGCGCTGTCATTGCTTTGATGGAAAAGCTCTACAAACAGTATTTGGAACCCATGATCGGAAGCCTGTTTGTTGTTTCAGCGTCGCTGGCAATCATACTGGTGAGTAAAGACCCACATGGTGCCGATTTTATCCAAGGAATCCTGAATGGTCAGTTGCTCTGGTCGACGTGGGGTGATGTTTGGCCTTTGGCATTAATCACCACAGCAATGCTAATGCTGGTTTGGTTTAAACCTACCTTTATGCAAGGAAGTGGTTTTTACCTTATTTTCGCTATATTAATGCCCATCACGGTTAAGCTGACTGGGATATATTTGGAGTTCGCGTTGCTAGTGATCCCTGCTTTGTGCGCTTCAGCCCTCAAAGGAGTCCACTTCTTTGTTGCCAGTATTGGTATCGGGGTTGTCGGTATACTTTCAGGTATTGCGGCTTCGGCGTATTACGACTTGCCAAGTGGTGCCAGTATTGTCATTACCTTATTCGTAGCAGGTCTGCTGTTCAATTTATTAGTACAGCCCTTTGTGCAGAGAGTATTTGCTATGAGTAATACCTAGCAAATGTGATTTTGAATATCTTCAATGTATGCATCATTAATGGAGTGACTACATATGGCTTCTTCAATAATCCCAACTAATTTTGCCGAGTGGAAACATTGCATTACTGTCGAGTGTGGCCTTGAGCTAACGCCTGAATATATTGAGCAGCGAATTGAAGCGTTGCAAACAGAGAAAGACCATTACACGCAGCAATTCACTCGCTTGTATGGCGAACAACATCTCAATAGGGTGCTCAGCTGGTTCAGGCAAGCCCAAACGGAAGTTAAATCGGAATAGCTGCCCCTGTGCACTGAAGAAAAAGGGGAGCTTGCTCCCCTTGATAGACATATTAAGAATTGGGTAAGACGGTTACATGGTTACGAATTCGCAACCTTCAACTCACCCCCCTGCAGTTCCGAGTCATTGAGCAGGCCAGCATAGACACCGTTTTGGTCTACTAACTCTTGGTGGTTCCCTCGCTCGACAATTTCGCCTTGCTCAAGAACCAAGATTATATCCGAGTGGCGCACTGTGCTCAGGCGGTGGGCAATGGCGATCACGGTCTTTTCCTTGAATAAGCGCTGCATGGCTTTTTGGATCAGATCTTCGGTGATGGAATCGACTGAGCTGGTGGCTTCATCGAGCATCATGACTTGACCGCCTTGTGCCACTGCACGGGCAAAGGAAATTAGCTGGGTTTGGCCTGCTGATAGGTTTGAACCGTTTTTATCCAACGGGAAGTCATAGCCTCGTGGTAGTTTTTCGATAAAGCTATTGGCATAGACATACTGCGAAGCCTGCTCAACTTGGTCGCGGTAGATGTCTTCTTTACCTAGCGCGATATTGAAGTGGATTGTTTCCTCGAACAGGTGGACATCCTGCATCATCAATGAAAACAGGTGGGCCGAATCATCGATGGAGATTTCAGAAAGCTCAATGCCATTAAGCAAAATGCTGCCTTCGTAATCTTGGTAAGTTTTCGAAATTAAGCGCATGATTGTTGACTTACCTGAACCGGTTGAGCCAACCAGCGCCACCTGATGGCCTTTCTCCAACATAAAGGACACGTTTTTCAGGACATAAGGAGCATCATCTTTGTAGCGGAAGCTGACATTTCTGAATTCCAGGCTGACAAACTCTTCAAGCTGCTTCTCAACTTTGTGGCTAGGCTGCAAAGTTCGACCTTCCTCTTCCACCGGTTCGACAAACAATTCTTCGATATGATCGAATGCTGCGAATGAGCTTTGAATCGAGGCGATTTGCGAGGTGAAGTCACGAATAGGTACAAATACCTTTTCCAAGGTGTTGATAAAGGCAATCAGCACACCAAGGGACAGCGATGCCTCAAGCACCTGACCTGAACCGTACCAAATCATCAGTGCCACCGTGATTGAGGTAATACCGGAAATGAAGGAGAACAGAACGGCATCATATTTATTGACCTTTTTCTGCGCTTTCAAAAATTCATCGGTATAGCCTTTGTATTTTTGCTCAACAGCTTCTTCTGCACGGTATAGCTGAACGGTTTTGACGCCTAAAATCACTTCCTGCAAATAGCCGATCCCACGGGCCAATGAAGAGCGGGTTTTCAAATGTAGTGCCCGTAAGCGGTTGCGAACATATACGGTCAGGTACATCACCGGAGGCATGATAAGCAATACAATCAGGGTCAACTGCCAATCGATAAAGAGCATCATCACCAACAGAGCGATGGTATTGAGGCTATCTCTTACCAAGCCGACAACGGATTGGATAAAGGTCTCGCCGATGGTCTCAAGATCGCTGGTCAGGCGCGACAGGGTGACGCCATTTGGTGTATTGTCAAAGTAGCTTCGGGGCAGTCTTAAGACACGATCAACAAGCACCGAGCGCATATCGGTAATGGTGTACTGGCCCGTTTTGCGCAGGTTGTATGAATAGGTGGTATCAACAATGTAGTCGATGATCAGCACCGCAAGCAGGGCAGTGATATAGAGCCACATGCCATCGGTATTATCTTGGGCGAGGTGAGTATCGATCAGTTGAATAATCAGCCAAGGGAACAATAAACTGGTGGCTACCGTGAGTGGCAGCATGGAAACGCCGAGGATGGCAGAGCTTTTGTATTTTTTGGCAAATTTTAAAAAATGCTTTAAGTATTTAACATCAACACCCTTTAGCATGCTGCCTCCGCTTCGTTTTGTTGCAGTTTCCATGTCTCCAAGTAATACGGGCAAGTCTGGAGTAGGGTTGCGTGATCACCTTTGGCGATAACTTTGCCTTCATTTAGCACAAGTATTTCGTCCATATATTCAAGGGCATTAACTCTGTGGGAGACAACGAGCACGGATTGATTCTGTAGTCGGTCAAACAGGCTTTCCAATATCTTGCGTTCAGTCTCGTAATCGACTGCAGACAAGACATTATCCAAAATAATCAAATCGCTCGGTTCAAGCAGTGCCCGGGCAATGCTCAAACGTTGCTTCTGACCACCGGAGAGCATAATGCCTTTCTCGCCGACCATGGTTTGGTCACCTTGGTCAAAGCGCTCGACATCACCGGATAGTTGGCTCAAAGCGAGTACCTCATCAACTTGCGATTTGGCAATTTCCGGGTCAAGGCTACCAAAGCGAATGTTATCTTCCACAGTAGCTGAGAATAAATAGGGTTCCTGTGTGATGGTTTTGATATAGCGGCGCAGGTCGCTGCGGGAGAAAGTACTAATATCTTTATCACCAAGGAAAATAGTACCGGTTGGAGTATCTAAATGGTGGTTAAGACAGTTAACCAAAGTCGTTTTGCCTGCTCCGATACTCCCAAGCACGCCGACTTTTTTACCTGCCGGAATATCAAAGCTGATGTTGTCGAGAATGAGCGTGTCTTCGCCAGGGTAGCTGAAGCTTAGGTTCCTCACCGAGATAGTCTTTGCTTTCAACACGTCCAACTCATTTTGCGGTAAGCGTAAATCATCCTGATCGGGAACTTCAGCATTGAGGATGGTTTGGACGCTTTCGACCCCAACCATACCTCGCTGGTAGATAGTGGCAATTCGTCCTAGCTGCATCAGTGGCAGGGCCAGTAGTACCGAGTAGGAAAGGAAGGCTGTAATCTCACCTAGGGTTAGTTGCTGTTTGGCCAGCATATAGCCACCAAGCCCCAATATCATGATTTTCATGAGGTTATTGGCATAATCCAACACTGGCATAAAGAAAACTTGGATGCGGGTGATTTTCATGCGACAGCGTAGCAGCTGCTGGTTGAGAGTTTCTATCTCTTCTTTCACCCACGGAGACATTTGCTCGCTTTTGATTAAATCAATACCGGATAAATAGCTCATCAATTGTGCCGAGAGGTTTTGCAATCGACGCATATGTTCCATATGCAGTTCTTTCAATTTTTTGAAACCGATACGGAAAATGACAAAGGCGATAACAATAGGTACAACCGAATAGAGCGTTAGCTCGGGCGAAATACGCCACATCCACAATGGTGTGAGGGACAATGCCATTAGCGCATTGGCGAAATTCAGAAAGCCGACACCAAACAGCAGCCGGATTCCGTTTAGGTCATTATTGATAATAGAAATAAGTTTGCCAGAGGCGAATTGGCTGTGAAAGCTGTTCGGCAGGCGGTTGAGCCTTTGCAGCAGGGTATTTTTGAGTGAAGCCTCTGTGATTCGGCCTGGATTAAGGCCGTATATGCGTGACCAGATACGCACCACAACCATGGAAATAGCCATGAAGACGACCATACCCACATAGTTGGTTAACTGGTGATGGCCATTTGGAGAGTCATTACCGATGAGGTCGATTGCCAATTGGATATAGCGCGGTATCTCAACCTGCAGCCAGTTAACCATAAAGATGAAGATAATCGCCAGTATATATGACTTGCGATTCATACGCAGGTAATGCGCGAAAAATTGTGTTTTAGTCATGAAGCTCAGTCATTCGGAAGATTCGATGTATGCCTATTGAGAATAAGTCTTAATTGTACACCGGTTTACAATCTAAATCATTCTGAATACATCACCCTGTATAGGCTAGTAGTTATTTGCTTTGGCATGATGCTTAACAGTATTGGAACTCTATAAACAGAGGGGGTGATCAATCAATAGCGATGATGAGTGAATAAACAATTAATATAAAATAGATGATATCTTCACTTTTTAAGACTGATATTTGACGTGGAAATTAAATTTTTAAAGCCTAAAAATAATACCGATTACCCGAAGGAGAGGCCTTTTGGTATGCAGCGATTAGATAGACATCAATTAGAAGTACTACTTTGGGAGGCAAGTAAAGAAAATGAAAAGTTACGTGCAGAAGTAAAAAGGCTTAATTGGTGGCCTTAAATTAGATGAGATATGATATTACTATTATGAAAGAATTCATAGACCAGTGGTTATCTAAACATCTTAAACTAGGTATTATTTTCGGTATATTAGCCGGGGTAAAACTTGGATTAGTGATTGGGAAACTAATTTTTTCAACCGGTTAAAATGGAAAATAGATTCACTATGCATAATAGTATTAATCAATGGGCTTACCACCATCCTTGGACTATGTTGGTCTTTTCTATTTTTCTTGGTTGTGCCATCACAGGTTTGATTGGATTAGTTATTTTTGGAGGAACCTGTTTTGAGTGAGTCAATGAAAGAAAAGCAATTAATTAAAGAAGTAACGCGTCTTCGTTATGATGTTGAAGAGTTGAAAAGAGAACTCAAACGAATAGAAAAAACAAATAAAAACGTTAAGTGGTATAAAAATGGTTATGTAACAGTGATCATGAAAACAATATTACTTTCTATAATGGTCTCAATTATGTTGTTGTTTGGACTGCTATCAATGCAATAATTTACCTCTATTGTTATTTGCTGTTTTTATTTTGTTTGCGATGACTTGAGTTTGCAGTAAGTTGGTCAGCAAGGTTTTCCACCAACGGATGCTCATCGTCGTGCAACTGAGACAGGGATTACTCTCGATTGGGGCGGGCATGACTATAATGTAAAATCTATTGTCTTATAGGTGCTGGAGCGTCGGACTCGATGGCAGTAACAGAGCCCCACATCATTGAAATTGATCTAGAGAGAAGAATAACTTCTCAATCTGTCGCGCAGTTATGGCGGTCGACAAACAAGGT
>NZ_JACSOF010000187.1:0-10831 GCF_014349205.1 Photobacterium sp. BZF1 | reverse complement strand
AAGTTCTCGTTGATGTAATCCACCAGCGCGGCGATGGTGGTCGATTTACCCGAGCCTGTCGCCCCTGTCACCAGTACCAGGCCACGCTGGCATTGAGCAATCTGGTAGAACACATCGGGCACACCCAGTGACTCCAACGTCGGGATATTCACCGGGATGGTCCTGAACACTGCCGCACTGCCCCTTGTTTGTTTGAAAGCATTGACACGGAAACGACCTACATCGGGCAACTCAAATGAGAAGTCGACTTCTAGTCGCTCCTCGAACTCCCGTCGCTGGGCGTCATTCATTATGTCGAAGACCAAACGGTGAACTTCACCATGCTCGAGAGCCGGTAAGCTCAACTTGCGCACATCACCATCAACACGGATCATTGGCGGAACACCCGCTGAAAGGTGCAGATCAGAGGCGTTATGCTTTACACTAAAGTCCAGTAGTTCGGTGATATCCATAAATTTTCCCCACAGAATCAATTATGAATAGTATCAAGCAAAATATTGAACAGGTCATCAACCAGATCGGCCTGGCAGCAGAAAAATGCGGTAGAGATGCCGAAACAGTGCAATTGCTTGCTGTAAGCAAGACCAAACCGATCGCCGCCATCGAGCAGGCAATCGCAGCGGGTCACACCGCTTTCGGTGAAAACTATGTCCAAGAAGGCGTCGAGAAAGTCCAGTACTTTGCCAAACGAGAGACTGGCCCATCACTCAGTTGGCACTTCATCGGTCCTATCCAGTCCAACAAAACCCGCCCGATTGCCGAGCATTTTGACTGGGTCCACTCGGTAGATCGCGCCAAAATTGCCCGTCGCCTGAGTGAACAGCGCCCAGCAGGTATGGCACCGCTCAATGTCTTGCTACAAGTTAACACCAGTGGCGAAGACTCCAAATCGGGGCTCGCTTTCGAACAAGTCGCCGCACTGGCAGACGAAGTGGCGGCGATGCCGAATCTGGTATTGCGTGGCCTGATGTCTATCCCGCAAAAAGCAGACGATTACGACAGCCAGCTTGCTGCCTTCTCAAGCCTTGCCGAGGCCATGGACAAACTCAAAGGCAAACACCCACAACTCGATACCCTATCAATGGGGATGAGTGGTGATCTCGATGCAGCTGTTGCTGCTGGCAGCACAATAGTCAGGATCGGTACCGCAATTTTTGGTGCCCGCGATTATTCAGCTAAACAGTAAGCTAAGCGCTGGCTATAATAGCCACACAATTATAACGTCTAGGAAGGACGTCAACGTCCCTCCCGGCCTTAAATACACAGAGGATGTAACATGGAACAACGCTCGATTGCCTTCATTGGTGCCGGTAACATGGCCCGCTCTATCATCGCAGGCCTTGTTGCCAGCGGCTATGCGCCAGACAAAATCACCGCGACAGCACCAAGCTCAGCCCGTCGTGAGCCGCTGGCCCGTGATTACGGAATCCACACCACTGACAACAACCTGAGCGCAGCATCGGACGCCGATGTTATTGTCCTTGCGGTGAAGCCCCAGCTCATGGAAGAAGTTTGCCGCCCACTTCAGATCCTCGACTTCTCCGGCAAGTTGGTGATCTCCATTGCGGCAGGTATCGGTGCCGAGCGACTCAACGAAATGCTTGCCACCAACTTGAATCTGGTACGCGTAATGCCAAATACACCATCACTGATTGGCAAGGGCATGAGCGGCCTTTATGCATCCAACTCCCTTAACCCTAACGACCGTCAATTTGCCGAAAACTTAATGAAGGCTGTCGGAGAGGTGTGTTGGGTCGAGCAAGAAGCTGGCATTAACAGTATTATTGCCGCAGCAGGCAGTGCCCCAGCTTATTTCTTCCTGTTCATGGAAGCAATGCAGGAAGAAGCCATCAAGCAAGGCTTCAGTGCAGAGCAAGCCCGTATGCTGGTTCAACAATCTGCCCTTGGCGCTGCAGAAATGGTGGTCGCCAACCCGGAAACTGATTTGGCAACGCTTCGTGCGCAGGTTACCTCAAAAGGCGGCACAACCGCTGAGGCAATCCGTACTTTCAACGAATGCCAACTTAGTGATACCGTAGCTAAAGCAATGCGTGCTGCCGTTTCCCGCGCTGAAGAAATGGAAAAATTATTTTAAGGTTAGTATATGAATTCAATTGGTTTTCTAGTCAGTACCCTATTTGATCTCTACATTATGGTTGTGCTGCTGCGCATCTGGCTCCAGTGGGCGCGTGCCGATTTCTACAATCCGTTTTCACAGTTCATCGTCAAGGCAACCCAGCCGGTTGTCGGCCCACTACGTCGCATCATCCCATCGATTGGTTCACTGGATGTTGCCACGCTGCTGTTCGCCTACGTCCTGAGCATGGGTAAATTCGTGATCCTGCAATTGGTATTAGGTGGCGGCTTCATGTTCACGCCGGAATACTTCTGGATTGGTGCGCTATCGCTGCTCAAAGCGGCCGGTGGCCTGCTGTTCTGGGTATTGTTGCTTCGCGCAATCCTGAGCTGGGTCAGCCAGGGCCGCAGCCCAGTTGAATACGTAATGCATCAGCTAACCGAGCCGATGACAGCCCCTATCCGCCGTATTATTCCAGCAATGGGCGGTTTGGACCTGAGTGTGTTGGTCCTGTTCATTGGCCTGCAGTTCGCAAACTTCCTGATCGGTGATTTCGTTGGTCCTATCTGGTACCAGCTATGAGCCAACAGGCTGCCTACCGCGACGGTGATGATCTGATCCTGCGACTGTATATCCAGCCCAAAGCCAGCCGCGACCAAGTGGTTGGCCTGCATGGGGATGAAGTCAAAGTCGCGATCACCGCACCGCCGGTAGACGGCAAGGCCAACGCCCATTTGGCAAAGTACCTGTCCAAGCAGTTCAAGGTCGCCAAGGGGCAAATCGATATCGAAAAAGGAGAACTGGGACGTCACAAACAAGTGCGTATCACCGCTCCGAAAGCAATACCCGAGCCCATTCAGGCTCTGCTGTAAGCAAAAGCAACTTCCAGCCCGGCGTCCTTCCAGACGCCGGGCTGTTTTTCATCAGAACCTTTCGTCACAACTATAATGGAACTAGCAATACCCACTAACAGCGCAGGGGCTCCCCTGTCAGGTGCGTATAGAAGGATAATAAAATGACTCGTCTTTTCAGCCTATTTGCCCTACTCATTTCATGCCTCGGCATCAGTTTTACTGCCAGTGCCGGACAATTCAAAGATATAGAGAACCTCGAAGTCCACTATTCCAGCTTCCCGTCGACCTTCCTGACCCCGGAAGTAGCCAGTACCTACAAAATCCAGCGCAGCCGCTATTCCGCCGTTATCAATGTCACCGTGCTGAAGAAGGATCAGGAGGGAAAACCGGCTGTGGCTGCGGTGCTCAATGGCCAAGCCAAGAATTTACTCGGCACGGTTAAAAACCTCTCCTTTCGCGAAGTCAGGGAAGGTAATGCCATCTATTACATCGCCGAGATCAAACATGCCAACGAAGAGCGCTTCAGCTTTTCCATTGATGTCTCCCACAACGGCACCCGTGGCAACATTGAGTTTGACCAGACATTTTATGTCGACTGATCTAAGCATTTCACCGCAATCAGCGATAGCAATGACAGGGGAGCCTTGCGCTCCCCTTTTATTTTCCGGGCAGTGAGATAAGATAGCGCCCTCTTTATTGCGAGGAACTGTGATGAGCAAATTAGTACTGGCCACTGGTAACCAGGGCAAAGTAAAAGAAATGGCTAGCCTTCTGGCCGATTTTGGCTTTGATGTGGTCGCCCAGAGCGATTACAACGTCTCTTCGGTTGCCGAGACCGGCACCACCTTTATCGAAAACGCCATTATCAAAGCCCGTCACGCCGCCAAGGAAACTGGCCTACCTGCGATTGCTGATGACTCAGGCCTAGAAGTGGATTACCTCAAGGGTGCACCGGGGATCTACTCTGCCCGCTTTGCAGGCATTGATGCCTCTGATGAAGAAAACCTGCAGAAGCTACTGAAAGAAATGGAAGGCGTTGCGGATGAGCAGCGTACTGCCCGTTTCCACTGCGTATTGGTCATGATGCGCCACGAAAACGATCCTACCCCGCTAGTTTGCCACGGCAGCTGGGAAGGCAAGATCCTCACTGAAGCCCACGGCGAAAATGGCTTTGGCTACGACCCAATCTTTTGGGTACCGGAAGATCAATGTTCTTCTGCCGAGCTTGAGCCAACGCGCAAGAAACAACTTTCACACCGCGGCAAAGCCCTTGCCAAGCTGTTTGCTGCCCTGAAGGAAGCATAAACCATGCTAGTACCACCACCACTGAGCCTGTATATCCACATCCCATGGTGTGTCCAGAAGTGCCCTTACTGTGACTTCAACTCCCATGCACTGAAAACCGATATTCCCGAGCTCGACTATATCGATGCGCTTATCGAAGATCTCGATACCGACTTGGCAAAATACGATTTGGCAAGCCAGAGCCGTGAGCTGCACTCTATTTTCATCGGTGGTGGTACTCCGAGCCTGATCTCCGCACCGGAGATCGGACGCTTGCTCGAAGCCGTCAAAAAGCGGATCCCCTTCAGCAACGATATCGAAATTACCATGGAAGCCAATCCGGGTACTGTCGAAGCCGGACGCTTCAACGCCTACCGCGAAGTTGGCGTCAACCGTATCTCAATCGGCATCCAGAGCTTCCAGGACGAAAAACTCAAGCGCCTCGGCCGCATCCACGGTAGCCGCGAAGCCATCACTGCTGCTGGCCTGGCCCAAGAAGCAGGGCTTGATAGCTTCAACATCGACCTGATGCACGGTCTGCCAGATCAAAGCATCGACGATGCCCTATCGGATCTCAAACAGGCAATTGCCCTTGAGCCGCCGCACCTGTCTTGGTACCAGCTCACTATCGAGCCCAATACCCTGTTCTACTCCAAGCCGCCAGTGTTGCCGGATGACGACGACCTATGGGAGATTTTCGAGCAAGGCCATAAACTGCTGGCCGAAGCGGGCTATGTCCAATACGAGATTTCAGGCTATAGCAAACCGGGCCGCCAGTGCCGCCATAACCTGAATTACTGGCGTTTCGGGGATTACCTCGGCATCGGTTGCGGTGCCCACGGCAAGCTTAGCTTCGCTGACGGTACCATCACCCGTACCGTCAAGGTCAAGCACCCTCGCGGCTACCTCAACCCTGCCAAGCCATATCTGGATCAGGAAACCCAAGTCGAAGCCGCTGAGCTCCCGTTCGAGTTCTTTATGAACCGCTTCCGCCTACTTGAGGCTTGCCCGAAACAAGATTATGTCGAGCGTACCGGCTTGCCACTAACAAGCATTGAAGGGCCGATCAATTGGGCGCTTGAGCAGAACTACCTCGAAGACAGAGGTGATGAGTGGCAGATCACCGAGCACGGCAAGTTATTCCTCAACGACCTGCTAGCGGCATTTGTCAACGAAGAGGATGAATAGGATTACCTCGGATTACTTTTGCAAATAAAGCGGTGGCAATTTAATAGGATAAGATTTTAAAGCTTACCCGCCATGGACGGCGGGTTAGAGCGACAAGGATGTCTTCACTGCGTCTTTGAAATCTTGTCCTGTTGAATTGTATATAGTGCAACTCAATCGAGCGTCACGCTCTGCCAACGCTTGAGGGCGGGGATCTGTGATTGGATTTCGCTTTCTTTAGCCTGGCGCATCGCCACCCGATCACACAGTTCCTTATCGATTAACTGTGAGTGGGATAAAGTGTAAGGTAAATCATCGAGCATCAGGCGGTGGTAGTCTGCCAGCAAGGCAGACTGGCTATCATCGAGCTTGACCTTGTGGACTCCGAAGTAGAGTTGGCCGCTGGGTTTGATTATGAAACTCTCGCCCCCAAACTCCAGGTTGAGCGCCCCGTCCTGCATACTCAGGCTATTGTGCCACTCCATCTGGCACACAGGCGCTTCATTGGCCTGCACGCCCAATGACAAGGCAAACCCGGCAACCGCTAATTTAACCCCACAAACTCGCAACAGCATAAGCCTCTCCCCATAACCGGGGTAGGCCAAGGTTAGTATGCCCTAGTTACCCCGTTAAAAGATTGAACGGCCGATCCGCTCGGCCAGCAATTCAAGGGCGGCTGTGCCAGCCAGAGAGTTACCCGAAGGATCCAGCTCTGGCGACCATACAGCGATGGTCATCTCACCCGGAACGATAGCGATGATCCCGCCACCGACACCGGATTTGCCCGGCATACCAACCCGATATGCAAATTCTCCAGCACCGTCATACAACCCGCAGGTCGCCAGCAGTGCATTCATTTGCTTACACTGAGTCTGGTTGATAATTGTTTTTTTTGCACCCAAAGGAAGCCCTTTATTTGCCAAGTAACTGAAAGTTTTGGCCAAATCAACACAACTCATTTTCAGCGCACAATAACTGAAGTAATTGGTCAGGACCGGCATCACTTCATTATCGAAATTACCAAACGAGCGCATCAGGTAGGCAATCGAAGCATTGCGGTCACTGTGCTGCATCTCAGATGAAGCCACAACCTTGTCGTAGCAAATATGCGGGTTCTGGGCGAGCTTGCGCACTAGCTCAAGCATCCGGTATTGCGGAGCTGACAAACGGCTATGCAGCAGATCGGAGACCACCAAAGCCCCGGCATTGATGAACGGGTTACGCGGGATACCGTTTTCCAGCTCGAGCTGGATCATGGAATTGAACGCATGGCCTGATGGCTCTTTGCCAACCCGCTGCCAGATCTCTTCCGGTTGGTACAAGGTCATCGCCAACGTCAGGCTCAGCGCCTTGGAGATCGACTGGATCGAGAAGCCTTCTTTGCTATCACCAGCTTGGATAATTTCACCATCGTTGTAACACACAGCAATCCCCAGCTTGTTGGCCGGAACCTCCGCCAATGCCGGGATATAATCAGCCACTTTTCCTTTGCCGATCAGCGGTCTGACTTCATCTAAAATCTCGTTTAGCAACTGCTCTGTTGGTTTCATTACTTTTCTCCAAGGATAAAAAAGCCAACACGAGGTTGGCTTTTTTCGAACAACTGGTGCACCCATTGGTGCTTGGCAATACCTTGCCTCAATACGCCTGAAAACTTACTCAGTGCGCTCGTATTTCATGTCCCATACGCCGTGGCCCAAACGGTGGCCGCGAGCTTCGAACTTGGTCAATGGACGATCTTCTGGACGTGGGATGTAAGGACCTTCTGTCGCCGTATTGCGGTAACCCGGTGCTGCATCCATCACTTCAACCATGTGCTCCGCATAGTTTTCCCAGTCTGTCGCCATGTGGAAGATACCACCAATTTTCAGCTTCTTACGTAGCATCTCTGCAAATGCTGGCTGAACGATACGACGTTTGTGGTGACGTGCTTTGTGCCATGGGTCAGGGAAAAACAGCTGAACGCAGTCTAGGCTGCCGTCCGGGATCATGTGCTCGAACACTTCAACGCCGTCATGGCACATAACGCGAAGGTTGGTCAAACCCGCTTCCTCGGCGCCCATCAAACATGCACCAACACCAGGGCTGTGCACTTCGATACCGATGAAGTTTTTCTCTGGCGCATTCTTTGCCATCTCAACCAGAGAAGCACCCATGCCAAAGCCGATTTCCAGCGTTACAGGGCCTTCGTTGTTGAACACTTCTTTCCAGTCCAGCATCTGCTGAGCGAAGTCGATACCCATTGCCGGCCAGTTATTTTCCATGGCCGCTTCCTGGCCCTTGGTCAAACGACCTTCGCGACGAACAAAGCTACGTACCTTACGTACCAGTTTGCCGTCTTCGGTAAATTCGTTCAGGGTAACCTCACCTGACTTCTTTGAAACTTCGCTCATGCTTACTATCCAAACAAAAAAGAAACGGAACGGCATTATCCAAAGTTACAGCGCAAGTGCAAGTCTATCGATTGCGACGCCTCTCACTTTGTGGTGCAATCAGGGCCAAAAATAAGACAGGCGAAGACGGCTGTCAGCAAAGTGAGCTTGAAACTGTGACCAATACCTTCTCTGATGCCATTTTAGCGTGGTATGACAAATTTGGCCGGAAAACCCTGCCTTGGCAGCAACAAAAGACCCCCTACAAGGTCTGGCTGTCGGAAATCATGCTGCAGCAAACCCAAGTTGCCACGGTGATCCCCTATTTCGAGCGCTTCATCGAACGCTTCCCGACCGTTGCCGATCTCGCAGCTGCCGACCAGGACGAGGTGCTTCACTTATGGACCGGCCTTGGCTACTACGCTCGGGCCCGCAACCTACACAAGGCCGCCAAGCATATTGTCGACCATCACGGCGGCGAGTTCCCAACCGATATCGAACAGGTCATTGCCCTGCCGGGTGTCGGCCGCTCGACAGCAGGAGCCGTCCTGTCACTATCGCTCAAACAGCACCACCCTATCCTTGATGGCAATGTAAAACGGACTCTTGCCCGCTGCTATGCCGTCGAAGGATGGCCGGGGAAAAAGCCGGTTGAAAATAAGCTGTGGGAGATAGCCGAGACCAATACCCCAGCCCAGGGTGTAGAGCGCTACAACCAGGCCATGATGGACATGGGGGCGATGATCTGTACCCGTAGCAAACCAAAGTGCGAGCTGTGTCCGGTCGCCGAGCAGTGCGAAGCCAAAGCTCTGGGCCGCCAAGCCGACTTCCCCGGCAAGAAGCCCAAGAAAACCCTACCGGAGAAGCAAGCTTGGTTTGCTATCTTCCAGTTCGGTGAATATGTCTGGCTAGAGAAGCGTCCGCCAGCAGGGATCTGGGGCGGCTTGTGGTGCTTCCCACAGCAAGATCAGGCTGATCTTACCCCAGTGATCGAACAACGCCTTGGCCAGCAGGAGATCATCCGTGATCAGGAGCAACTGATCGGCTTCCGCCATACCTTCAGCCACTACCACCTGGATATAGTTCCGGTGAAACTGAGCCTGTCAGAGCAACCAGATTGCATCAGTGAAGCGGGTAACGGCCAATGGTATAACCTCAACCAGCCAGCAGAGATCGGTCTGGCTGCACCTGTACAGCAGATCCTAGAGAGCTTACGCTACGAGCTGAATAGATAGAAGCGTACAAGCGTGGTATAAATAGATATCCAAGAGACTTGGGGATACCCAAGCAAACCCTTATAACGAAGGAACTTCCTGATGAGCCGTACAGTATTTTGTGCCCGCCTTAAGAAAGACGCTGAAGGCCTTGATTTCCAACTATACCCGGGTGAACTGGGCAAGCGCATTTTCGACAACATTTCGAAAGAAGCGTGGGCAGAGTGGCAAGGCAAGCAGACAATGCTGATCAACGAGAAAAAACTGAACATGATGGATCCAGAGCACCGCAAACTGCTGGAGACTGAGATGGTGAACTTCTTGTTCGAAGGCCAGGACGTGATCATCGACGGTTACACCCCGCCGAGCGAATAATTCCGCTAATGCTTCCCCTTAACTCGGTCGTTTAATTCAAGGGAAGCACCTTAGTCATTCATTCAGGCATCTTTTGTAACTGGTTAGAAAACTAGGCAAACGGTGCCTTTTTCATATTTCGGGAACTATGAAATTACACGCGCTGTTTTTGTCCCTGCTCCTATTGAGCGGCTGTAGCCGGGAGTTTATCGAACAACTCTACGATGTCGACTACACCACCACCAACCGTTTTGCCAATAACCTCGCCCCGCTGCCCGGCCAGTTCACCCAGGATACTGCTGCGCTCGACAGGCTGATGAACTCATTCAATGGTCAGGTAAAACGCTATTGGGGGGATAACGACTCTCTGGTCGCGAGTAAACGCCAATATGTAAAGTACACCGATGGTTACCAGAGCCGCGCTCATGTTGATTTTGAACGTGGTGTTGTCATAGTTGAAACCGTGGCGAAAACCGAGCCGACCAAGCACCTAAAAGAAGCGATAACCACTACTCTGCTGACCCCGGATAACCCCGGTGGCGTTGACCTCTATTCAGACTCCGCCATCGAATTGAGCGGTAAGCCATTCCTTTACGGTCAGGTGCTTGATAACGAAGGAAAGCCTATCGAATGGTCTTGGCGTGCCAACCGGTTCGCCGACTACTTGATTGACGGCAAGCTGAAAAAACGCTCGGAGCGTTTCCACCAGGTTTACTATGTGGAAATCCCAATGGTGGCCGATCATGCCAACCAACGTAGTTACAAGTACGCCGATATTGTCCGTGATGCATCACGTCGCTACGGTATTGCCGAAGACCTGATCTATGCCATTATCAAGACCGAGAGCAGCTTCAACCCCTATGCTGTCAGCCATGCCAATGCCTATGGCCTGATGCAGGTAGTGCCAAAAACTGCCGGCGCCGACGTGTTCAAGCTAGTGAAAAACAAACCCGGCATACCAACCCCAGAGTACCTGTTTGATCCTGCTAGGAATATTGATACCGGTACTGCTTACTTCTACATCTTGCGCACCCGCTACCTCAAGGATGTCCGTGATCCATTGTCACTGCATTACAGTATGATCTCAGCGTACAATGGCGGAACTGGGGGGGTACTCAATACCTTCCACACAACTGACCGCAAGCGGGCAATGAACGATCTGAACAGTTTGCAACCAAATCAGGTCTATTGGGCGCTAACCAATAAGCACCGCAATGCCGAAGCACGACGTTACCTAGAGAAAGTAACCGCGTTCCAGAAAGAGTTTAACCAAGGGAAAAATCTTACGCAGTGACAATGAAATAGTCACAACCAGCATTTCTGGGCAAAAAGCAGGCAACCGAGTGCGACATTGAAATTTTTCTCAAAAAAATGGTTGACGAAAAGAACGAAAAACCGTTTAATAGCGCTCCGTTGCCTCGATAGCTCAGTCGGTAGAGCAGAGGATTGAAAATCCTCGTGTCGGTGGTTCGATTCCGCCTCGAGGCACCATATTCATATTGTGGTGCT
>NZ_JACSOF010000186.1:0-10853 GCF_014349205.1 Photobacterium sp. BZF1 | reverse complement strand
GTAACAAAACCGCCTACAGGCACTGTAGGCAAGCTAGAGGTCTTAGTGAAATAGCACATGAATATTCTTTGGAAGTTGCGGGGCTACATAAAAATGTTTGCCCGCCAGTACTTGATTGCCATAGTGGTGTTGCAGGTTGTGGCATTGTTGAATTTGGTGCCTTCATGGCTCATTGGCCGAATTGTAGATCGTATCAGCTTAGGTGATCTGACGCTGTCAGTATTGATGGTGCACCTTGGCGGTATTGTCGCTGCCGCTATCGCAATGTACGGCCTGCGTTATGTTTGGCAGAGCCAGCTTTATGGTGCTGCAATTGGGATCACTAAGGTGTTGCGCCGAGATTTATTCCAGAAGTTTTCGACATTATCACCGTCGTTTTATTCCCGTCGCAGTACCGGCGATTTGATGGCGCATGCGACAAACGATCTCAACGCGGTTGAAGAAGCAACAGGTATGGGGATCATGACCTTGGTGGATTCAGTGATTGCTGGCTTCACCGTTATCTTCGGTATGATTTTTGTGGTCAGCGGCGAATTGACTGTCGTGGCATTGCTACCGTTTCCTTTACTGGTCCTTGTCACTAGCCGATATGGCACCAAGCTGCATAAAGCCTTTGGTCGTGCTCAGGCAGCTTTTTCGCATCTCAATGAAGAAACTCGCGAGACAGTATCGGGGATCAGGGCGGTTCGCTCTCATGGTATCGGCCGACGCCAAGAAAAACGTTTTGGGCAGACTCTTGATGAAACTTTGGATGCGAATTTAGCGGTAGCCAAAGTGGATGCGGCATTCGGGCCGACAATCCAATTGGTTTATGGCTTGTCCTTTGTGATTTCTCTGGGTTACGGCGCTTGGTTGATAAACCAAGGCAGTATCTCTGTCGGCTTGTTTACCACTTTTACACTCTACTTGGGCCAATTGCTGGGGCCATTCCTCCAGTTTGGTTGGCAGTTCAATGTCTTTCAGCGTGGCAGTACGTCATGGCAGCGTTTGGAGGCACTGTTCTCTGAACAAGAAGATGTTATTGAAGGGGAGACCGTTTTGCCTAATGGTGCTAAGTCCAACTTGGCAATTAGCATAAACTCATTTTCCTATCAGGGCGCAAACCGCCGAGCATTGGAAGACATTCAGGTTGATGTGGCAAACGGTGGATTAGTTGGAATCACTGGCCCAACGGGGAGCGGCAAAAGTACCTTGTTGCAGTTGGTGCTACGGCAGTTCCCGTTGTCAGCCTCATCGACTATCAGCATAGATGGCTACCCAGTTGATAGCCTGACCTTCGAATCATTGCGGAGCAAGGTAGCTTGGGTGCCCCAAAAGCCATTTTTGTTCTCAGGCACCATTGCCGAAAATATTGCGTTAGCTAACCCCAATGCGACGAAGGCTGAGATAGCGTTCGTGGCCGAGATGGCAGGGATCAAAGCGGAAATTGAGGCGATGCCTGATGGGTTTGATACCCAATTGCGAGAGGGGGGAAGCAATCTCTCTGGCGGTCAGCGCCAGCGCCTGACTCTAGCAAGGGCCCTGCTGTCGGATGCCGATATTCTTTTGCTTGATGATCCTTTTAGTGCGTTGGATATGAAAACGGAGGTCATTGTTCGTCAGAACTTGAAAGCACATTACGCACACAAAACCGTTTTATTGGTTACCCAGCGTTTGACCAACCTGATAGAAGCTGACCATGTGCTAGTGCTTAATGATGGTCAGGTTGAAGAGCGGGGTACGCATCATGAACTGGTTGCTAAACAAGGTTGGTATTCCACGGTTTATCAGCGCCAGAGTCAGTTAAGCCAACACCAGCAAGAGTACCAGCAAGGTGGCCGCTCTCAATTAGAGAGCGATACAAAAGCGGCAGAAATCGCCGAAGGTCAATCAGTAGGAGAAGTCCATGCTTAAACGATTGTTGGCGTATTCACTGCCTCATAAACTCCGCTTTCTTACGGCATTTGTGATGCTGGCAATTGCGGTGAGTGCTGAAATGGCCATTCCATGGCTGGCAAAAATTATCCTGGATGATGTCATTGTTCCGCAGCAGTTTGAATGGCAGCACTTGGCATGGTTAACCGGCTTGGTGATGCTGTTTTATGTCATATCGGCGCTCTTTACCTATTTGCAAGCGGTGACATTCCGGCACAGTGCATTATTGGTGGTAAAGGATGTCAGAAAAGAGCTGTTTAGCCATGTGTTGAATTTCCCGATTAGAAACTTTGACAAGCTACCGGCGGGGAAGTTGGTCTCTTATATAACCAATGATACCGAGTCGATGCGTGACATGTTTGTATCGACTATCCCGACCATTATTCAGGGCGGCTTGCGTATTGGCGCCATCTTTATTGCCATCGCCATACTGGACTGGCGTTTGATGTTGTTAAGCCTTGTATTGATCCCGGTGCTGTTGTTGACCATGCATTTATATCGCAAGATCTCGATGCCGGTATTCGACGGTATTCGTACCCAGGTGAGTAATATCAATGGCAAGATCAACGAGTCACTGCAGGGGATGGCCCTGATCCAGGCATTCCGGCAGGAAAGAGCGTTTGCCGAGAAATTCGAGCAGGAAAACCAGCGTTGGTTCCAGTTTAGAACCCGGTCCATTGCCATCGACAGCCTGATGCTACTGCCGCTTACACGCTTGGTGTCCACCTTGACTGCGGCGGGTATTGTTGCCTGGTTTGCTAATGGCTCGCTGACAACCGTTGTTGAGGTCGGGACGCTATACGCATTTCTCAATTATATTGAGCGCTTCTTTGACCCGTTCAGGCAGCTTTCGATGGAGCTGCGTAAATTACAGGTTGCAACGGTCGCCTCCAAGCGGGTGTTTGAGTTGTTGGATGATGAGTCCGAGCGGGAGCATCACTCGAAAGCCTTTGTTGAGGTGACTGAGCCGTATGATATCGAGTTCCGCAATGTAGACTTCGGTTACGAAGAGGATATTCCGGTACTGTCTGATGTGAGCTTTACAGCCAAAGGTGGAAAGTTTACCGCTATTGTTGGTCATACTGGCAGCGGCAAGAGTTCAGTGATTAATTTGCTAATGCGTTTCTATAAGCATCAGAAAGGGGAGATCTTGGTGGGTGGCCAGCCCATTGGCTCTTTACCAGACGCGCAGCTCCGCCAGATGTTTGGCTTGGTATCTCAAGACCCGACGATATTTAGTGGTTCGGTACTGGAGAATATTGACCTATCACACAACGAGTTGGATAGAGACAAAGCCACATTTGCAGCCAAGCAAGTCAAGGCGCATTCGTTTATCAAACAGCTCGCTGGTGGTTATGAGCATAAACCTAGTCACGGTGGTGCTTCGCTATCTGTCGGAGAAAAACAGTTGCTGGCCTTGGCAAGGGCGATCTCTCACGACCCGAACATTTTCTTGCTTGATGAGGCGACAGCCAATATTGACAGTGACACCGAAGAAGCGGTCAAAGAGGCATTAGAGAATATTCAGGATGGCCGCACTGTGATCACCGTTGCCCACCGCTTGTCGACCATTCAGAATGCCGACCAAATTTTGGTGATGAACAAAGGCCGCGTAGTGCAAAGTGGCAACCACGATGAGCTGATTGGCCAAGAGGGGGATTACCGCGACTTATACCTTGCCCAAAAGGCGCAGGAAGAAAGCGAACATCTGAGCAGTTCATTAGGTTTGACCCAAGATCAAATGACTAAAGCGTCGGCCGCATAATAGGCTGAAAAAAGTAGCAGTTAATAAAGCATATTGAAGGTTGGGTGGCCGCTTTAGCGGTGGCTCAATCGTTGAGTGTAAGAGTAGAAAAAGTATGACGAACGCAAAGCCGGTTCTCGCGAAGAACAGTTTCCTTTCTCAGCAAATCATCGAAGATGCCTGTGAGTGGGCAATAATGCATGGTGTTGCCTTCAGGCAGGCAGACAATACCGCAAGGCATTGTCCTTTCAGTATTGCGCCGATGACAATGGAGCGTGATGTCTATGAACACTTGCTGAAAGTGACCCCGTTGATCACCAAGCTAATCAGTCAGGTTTCTGAAGATCATGACTTCTTGCAACTATCACTGGGTAACATGGCCAAAGCGGATCCTTTCTTCGGCCGATTGATGTCTCTGCATCAACAGGCCCATGGCGATATGAGTGACAGGCGCTATCCTGCCCGCCAGCCGCTCTTATTGATGCGAACCGATTTTATGGATGATCGCCAACATGGTGCGAAAGTGATCGAATTCAACGGTATCGCTGCTGGAATGGGGCCATTTGGCCAACGGGCCACAGAATTCCATGCTTATATGCAAAGCCAGTGGCCAGAGACTTACCAAAATTGGCTAGAAGAGAGTAATGCCGTTCCAGCTCAAAACCAAGGGCTTGAGCAGTTGGCCTTGGCTATTGCCACATCTGCGAAAAAGATCCGGGCTGACTTTGATGAACAAGGAAAGCCGACCTTTTTGATGGTGGTGCAAAAGAACGAGGACAATGTCTATGATCAGCATTTACTTGAAGTTGCACTACAGAAGCTGGGGCTGCGCACTGTTCGTCGTACCTTTGAGCAACTGAGCAACCAACTTTCCACTGGCGATGGTCAGCGCCTGATGCTTGATGGCGTAGGCGCTGTGGATGTGGTTTATCTTCGGGCTGGCTATCAGTATTCAGACTACTGTGCACCTGAGCTTAATGAACCTATCTGCTGCCATACTTTGAGCCAGACACGACTGTTCATCGAACAGCACCATGTTGCGGTCAATGCCACGATTAGCCAACAATTAGCAACCAGCAAATCGATGCAGATGTTACTGACAATGATGCCAGCAGAGGACTATGCCCGATGGGGGCTGAGCATTGAAGAAGCACAGTTGGTCAAGAGCGTGCTGGCTGAGATGAAGCCAATCAATAGCGCAACGATCGAGTGGTTCAATACCCAAGCTACCAAACATGAGTGGGTGCTCAAAAACCAAGGTGAAGGAGGAGGCCACTGTGTCTTTGGTGAAGACATCACCGACAAACTCAGTCAGATAAACCCGCAGGAGTATGATGCCTGGGCGCTGATGCAACGTTTGTACCCGCATGAACGCGAAGTACCTACTGTTGCTGTACGTGATGCTGAGCAAACGCTGGTTGAGGATTTGGTCAGCGAAATCGGCTTATTCACCGCTTATTTTAACGGTGAGCCGGCGACTCAGCTTGATGGTTATGCGGGGTATTTAATTCGCAGCAAACCGGCCAGTGAAAACGAAGGGGGGATCCATAGCGGTAAGGGGATCCTCGATTCACTAACTCTGGTTGAATAAAACTATCGGTGATTATTCAAAGTAATAAAACGGGGAGGCAGTCATGCCTCCTTTTTGCGTATCAGGGGCAAAGTACTAAAGCCTGAACAGCTCAACGCGAAGGTGGCTTTCATCTTCGTAAGCGATAACCGATTGGAAGTCATCACACTTATCGATAACAGCCGAGAAAGTGTCTTTGTCATCAGTACTACCAATGAACAGGATCTGGGTCGATTTAGTCATCAAGCCTTCTTCGTCGAAACTGGCTTTCAAATCTTCATCCACCACGCAGACCAATACCTTCCCATAGCGGGCATTCAGGTCAATTTTGTGTGCTTGTGAATACTGCACTTTGGTTTTCAGCTGAGATTCAATGTCATCAACCAAACCGACAAAGCGGTACAAGTCGGTGGAGCAAGTCTGGGTGAGTTGCTCTACTTCGTTGCTCAGTGTGGTTTCCAAATCACCCTCAGGGTGTCGGCCAACATTGATCCACTGTTTAGCTGTTTTTTTGATTGCTCGGTATCTATTGGATTTAGCTATACGTTTGAAGTACTTAACTAAAATATTATTTCTTTCAGCTAAGGTAAGGTGCTTGTCCAGTTTCTGAAATTCGAGGTGCAATAAAGCGTTGGTACTAACATCTAGCAACTGCTGGGTTTGGTTCATTAACGTACTATCCAAATCTCTACAAGATTATCGGGACCATTATATCGAACTTTGAAAAAATTTTTTTACATTTTCTCAGATAAAATAGTCCTTAAAGGAATAAGGGACTTTTTAGAGCTTGATTGAATGGCTCCATGAAAAGGTACTCCCTGCGACACGTCGCTAATAATGTACAATAATTAAGCAATTCAGCTTGGGGAGAAGCCGTGTTTGGGGATGATTTCGCGGGGATAATGCCAATATAACCAATGAGGGTAAGTTGGCATTAAGGCGGAAGGGTTGCGAGGAGTGAATACGTTAGATTGCTTAATAGTAATCAAGCGCTAATTCATCTTGTAGTCGTTTGTGAAAAATTGACTTCAAAATTTCACTCAATTGAACATTATTACTCAAGTCATTTATTTTGAGTTTATCAATCCAATAAATATCTGCGAGGAGGTGTATATCTTTGGCAAGCTCAAATAAACTGGAAATGGATAAGTCATTTATATTCATGCCCCAAGCTGGCGTAATATCCATTGTAATGATTCTTTTTGACAAAGTTTCTTCATTAGTTTGTTGGAATTTTGAGTGGGACTTGTCAACCAATATTATTTCACACTTACCTTGGCCTTTATCATCAATATTATAAAGGCGGTCGTTGATGTAAATGTTAATGCTGTTATCTTTTTCAAGTGAACCATAGAATGACATTTTTTATTCTCTACTGTCAGTATGTTGTTGAAATAAAGCTAGCATTACCTGTATACATCTACCATGAATAAGAGAAATTCAAAATTGTTATCGATGTAAATGACAGTTCTTATCTGGCTTTTTTATGTAGTGACCAGAAATGAATATCTGTTAAACGTAGTCATCTCATGCTGGCTGCTTAATATTGCCACCAGAAATTATTTCCGCCTATTGAAAATTAATATAAATAGAGATGATGATGAAAAATTACCTTCTATATACAGCAGCTGCGCTTACAGGTTTCTCGACAATGACTTTTGCTAATGAGACTTCCCAGTTGAGTGGTGAAATTATAGTGACTTCGGGGTATATGTCGACGAACTCGAACTTGAGTACTGATGGTAATGCTCGTTTAAATGACTTGAATAGCAAAGGTTCCCATACCGATGATTTTATTGCCGCTCCCCTCGGAAGCCTGACTTATCGATTGGGTGATGATAATAACCAGCGAGTTTACCTGGGTACCTCAAGGGATGACCTAGCGGTGGGTGACTTGGCCTTTGAGGTCGGCTACCAATACGATTTTGCCAATGGAACCCAACTGGATGCAGCCTTCTTGCCAACGGTAGTCTCGGGTGAGGTGTGGGCTAACCCATATCAAACAGGAAGTAATCGACAAAAAACAGATATTGAAGGTTATGCGTTTCGTGTGAAGCTCAATAATATCAATAACTCTGGTATGTCGCTCGATATGGCGTATGCCACCGCTGAGGTGGATGACGAGCAAGTAACAGAACAGGCGTTACGCCGTGACCATGATACTTACTATATCAAAGGCTCACACACAACGATGCTCAGCAACCGCTCAGGCTTAGTCTCTTCCGTGTCGTATACCCACCGGGATGCCAAGGGCAAAGCGGAGACATTCGATCAATATAAAGCAGAGGTGACGTATTTTACGTCTGTCGATGCACACAGTTTAGCTTTGACGGGCGGTTATGCGTATCGAGATTACGAGGGTAACAACCCTATTTTCAACAAAGAACGCACGGACAACCGCTACAAAGTCTTTTTAGCCTATGAGTATGCTGATTTTGCCGGCTGGGAAAACTGGAGTTTGGTGTCGTTGGCAGGGGCAAATTTCAACACCTCAAACATTGATTTCTATGAGAGTGAGGAATACCTGATGACAGTGGGTATGAGCTATCAATTTTAATTATTGAGGCTCTATTAAAAAGCAGGTAACTACTCACTAACGCTGGTTACCTGCGGAATGAGTAGCTATTAGGCCATATCAGGTTGAACTACGCTATCGAAGAAGGTTTGCATGGTTTGGTGAAGGTGCTGGTTGAGCGGGTAGCCACGTTTGGACTGAAGGTAGCTTCCCGATATGCTGAACTCCGTTAAATGCGCTGGCATTTTAGGTAATGGATAGCAGGCCAATTTATCGCTCAAGTTCATGAGGTAACTGCTACTGAACTTGATGGCATCGGAATTCTCTAGCTTAGTAATAGCAATGGGTATACTGTGTGTTCTGAGGGCAATTTTGGGCGTGAGCCCTTTGTCTAAATAGAGTTCATCAAAGGGGTCGTGTTTCAAGTTTATTGCATCGGAAACGAGCTTTACTACCGGAAGGTGAGCGATAGACTCCAGTTCGCTGGTTTGACTCAAAATCGGGTGGTCCTTCCTTGCAAGCAAGCTTACTTTTAGGCTGCTGAGGTGGTGAGCATAAAGGTCTTGAGGCAGTGGGTAAGCTGAAAAGTGGATCATATAATCGATTTTACGATCGAGAATGTCCTGCAACGAGCCTTCTTGCCAATAAATGAGCTCTAGACAAGCATTAGGAAGTGCGTCATTGAGAACCCGGTATATACCTTGGCCAAACGTTTCAAGAAGGCTTAACTCGATGGCGATAACAATTTTTCCACTATATTCGAGCGGGTTAAAGCTCTGGTATGAGTCGAGCACATTGGCAAAAGGTGTCAGCATGTTTTCAGCCGCTTCTGCGAGTCTCTCGGCCAGCTCTGAAGGTTCGACGCCATGGGCTTTGCGGATAAATAACTGGTCGCCAAATGTTTCGCGCAGTTTTGCCAACCCTCGGCTGACACTGGTTTGAGAAATTCCGAGCTTTTCTGCGGCAGTCGACGTGTTGCGTGTTTCTACCACCACACGCAGTAGTTTAAGGAGATTAAGATCAAGATCCTCAAGATTGGTTTTCATCTGCGCTGTCTACTCCATGGCCATTTTCCAATATGAATCTGTTACTAACATAGCACAACCTGATTGATTTAATAGATGAGTATTCAATGTGTTAGTGACAATTGATTAGGGTGGGATATTCAAACTCTCTCCTATTTAGGTTAGAAAATTATGCAGACTATTTTCTGTATGTGGTTTCTTTATTGATATTTCCAATGCGCTGATTATTAATGGCTTTATTCAGGCCCTTTAGTAGTCTCAAACATGTTAAAATAAAGCATACCCTTCACAGCAACATAAGCAGATGCCGACTTCCCCAAAGACATACTATGAACTAGAGATAGATCGTTTATACAGCGAATTACCGCTACGGCCAAAACCGTACGTCCTTATTAGGCAGTCCAAAGCGTATATGGAGAAGTACCACTCGGAAAGGGTTGAGTTAAACGACTTAGCTGAAGCTGCTTTTATGTCTCGCTTCCACTATGTGCGAATTTTCAAGCAGATGTATGGGGTCACGCCGAGAAACTACCTTCGAGATTTGCGTATTTCAAAAGCCAAAGCACTGTTAAGGCAAGGAAACCCCATAACCCAAACTTGCTTTGACGTGGGCTATGAAAGCTTAACGACGTTCTCCTCAGTATTTAAAAAGTGCACGGGGTATTCGCCAAGAGAGTTTCAAAAACGACAGACAAAAGTGGGATAAAAGCAATCTGGAATAAGTTTTTGGGCGATGGTTTGGCTATCTTTGAGGTATTCCAAATCAGCAAAGGCGAATATCAGTGATCAAAATCTGCCTCACTAGCGTTCCGGTTGAAGATCAAGATAAGGCATTGAACTTCTATACCAATATTTTAGGATTTATCAAGAAAGCAGAAGTCCCCTTAGGCGAGCACAAGTGGTTAACCGTTGTCTCTCCACAAGAGCAATCTGGGGTAGAGTTATTGCTTGAACCCATGGCCTTTGAGCCAGCCAGGCAATACCAACGTTCATTGAAAGAAGCAGGGATCCCTTGGACCTCTTTCGCTGTCGATAACATCAACAAAGAATACGAACGGCTGACAGGGCTGGGCGTTCAATTCTCGATTCCTCCAAGAGAAGCGGGGCCAGTCATGATAGCGGTGCTAGACGATACCTGCGGAAACTATATCCAGTTGATGCAGGAGCTATGAGGCAAAGCTATTGTGAAATAACAAATACAAAAAAGGGGCGATTCAATTGCCCCTTCCCCTGTTTATTTCGCTGTGCTGCTATTTGTGGCCGATAATCACTGCCATCTCATCGCCCTTGGCGAAAGGCTTGCCGCGTAAGTCGCTGTAGGTGGCCTTTACTTGCAACCCATGCGGCTCAAGCTCCGCTTTTAGCATGTCCAGTGTAAAGTGCTGCAGCCAGTTGTAGACCGTCCACTCTCTTTGCGCTTCACTGATGACATACTTGTCCAGTGTGACGAGATCATCACCGTAAGTGAAGGAAGATTGGATACACCAGTACTCTTCAGCGCTCCAAAAACCATTTATCGAGTTCTTGGCTAGGGTTAGCGACTCAGTTTGTTGTTCAAACCTTTTCGCGGTATAGACGTCTAGTGCAATTACCCCGTTTGGCGCAAGTAACGACTTGAATTTACCCAGCAAGGTAGAGCGTTGCGCTGGGTTTAGCGCACAAAAATCGCACATCACCATGGAGATTAAATCAAACTGGCGTGAGTCACTGTAGTCGAGGTAATTCCCTAGGTGGTACCCGATATCTAAATTGGCTAACTTGGCTTGTTCAGTCGCGTGCGCAAGTGAGTTTTGCGAGAAATCGAGCCCTATGACGGTTCCTATTCCCTGTTTCTTCAGGCGCTGGGTATACAAGCCTGGGCCACAGCCAAAATCGATGGTTTTGGATGATTGACCTAGGTCGAAGGTTGAAACCAACCAGTTTACCGACTCATCGATAAAATCAAACGAACGGGACGCCGCCTCGATCTCTGGGTTAAGGTGGTAGGCCAACATATGTTTGGCGATATGGCTATCAGCCCACAAGACATCGGCGGTGTAAGCAGACCAAACAACAGGCTTTGCTGTTGCTGCATTGAGTTTGTTG
>NZ_JACSOF010000185.1:0-10878 GCF_014349205.1 Photobacterium sp. BZF1 | reverse complement strand
TTACGATAGTTATGTAAATAAGATAGCGAGTTCAAAATTCATGATCATTGCTAGGTATCATTCTCTTTGTTTCTCGTTAAAAACTTTAACACCATTTTTAGCATTAAAATCTAACTCCCATAAAATTGAAGGTATCTTATCAGATGTGGGAATAGGTAGCTCTAGAATTGTAACTGCATCAGATATAGCTTCTACTGAGTTTAGAGAGTTCACTTCAGAAGAAGAAGCAAATATTTTAAATTACATCAATGAGGCTCCTAAAAAAATAGAAGGGATGTTCAAGGTCATTAGTGGCTTGATAGAGAAATAATACCTTGCACCCTATCGTATTTCCTTAGCCTAAGAGCAAATTGATAAACCGAGTTTTCCCTCGGATTTCATAAATAGCCTTTCCAATCAGCAATCAGCGCTTTGATTAGCAAGGTGGCTTTAGCTTCTCTGAATTACCGTCGCAGTCAGGCCAGTGGACATATACCTCTGGCCTTTTCTGTGAATTACTGTTGCTGGGACAACCATTCGGCCAACTGCTTGCGAGATATCTTGATCCCACCCGAGCTGAAATGGCTAGGCAAAGCCAAGTACTTCACCGGCCGGCGAAGACCCATCACCTGCTCCTTCATAAACGCAGCCAACTCATCTTGGAGGGAGGCACCAAGCTCGTTAGCGGTCTCGACAATGGCCACCGGGCACTGGCCATACTCAGTGTCATCTACCGGCAGAACAAAAGCCTGCTGGACTTCAGGATGGGACAAGAGGACTTTTTCAATCTCTTCCGGCTGGATATTTTCACCGCCAGAGATAAACATATTGTCCTTACGGCCAAGGATAAACAACTCCTCGTCTTGCCAGATGGCCAGATCCTTGGTTGCAAACCAGTCTTGTTCCGAGAAAGGAAAAACCATTCGGTTACGGTAGTAGCCCATTCCCAAGGTCTTGCCTTTTACCAGGACTTCACCCTCTTTGAGCACCAACTCACGGTTTGGCAAAACAGCACCAACACCCGCACTGCTATCGGCAAGCTTGGCCGTGACAGTCGAGCCCATCTCCGTCATACCATAACCACACCAGCACTCGACTCCCGCTTGCTTGGCGCGCTCGGTAAGGCTCACCGGGATCATTGCCCCGCCAAGCAATACTCGTTTCAAAGACAAGCCAGCAATATCGCTATTGTCCAAAAGCCTCTGAAGTTGGGTCGGCACCAATGATGCGTGAGTGACCTTGCTCAGGGCCACTTCTAGCTCTTGCGGTGGTTCAACGACCATTTGGGCACCACGGTATAACCAGCGCCAGACAATTGCCATGCCTGAAATATGAAATAGCGGCAGTGACAACAACCAACTGTCACCGGCTTCAAACGCCATCCAATTTAACAGCCCCGCCGCACTCGCCAAGTGACTTTGGGCACTGTGCACAACCGCTTTGGGCTGGCCGGTAGAGCCTGAGGTCATAGTCAATGTCGCAGCCCGTGTCGCTTGCCACGTCACAGGGACCATTCTAGGAGTTTGCGGAGGCAGTAATTGCAAGCGAGGGAGAAGCGCCAACCCACATTGATCTGCATAGTTATTTTTGGCCGGATACCAAACAAAGTCAGGCTCAAGTTGGGCCAACTGGCTGGTCAGTTCCTGCTGGCTCAACCGAGGGTTCAAGCCAACATAGCGGGCACCGACACGTAAAACAGCAAGCAGCAACCAAATCACCGATGCCGAATTAGGCGCTACCACAGCGACCAGTTGATCACGCTTAAGCCCCTGCTCAACCAAACCTTGGGCGTATTCATCAACCCGTTCGGCCAACTCAGCCCAACTAAATTGCTGTCCTGCAAAAGAGAGAGCGACCGCTGACGGCCGCTCTTTTGCCCAGTATTGCCAAGGCCAAGTGGAAAACGTCATATCAGCCACTTCTTCCACCGGCAAACTCAATGGGGTATCAGATGTTACTTGGACCATACCACGTCCAGTTCAGCCAATGTTGTCACCGGCAATTCACACTCAGGCCACGGTGTTTCTAGCTGGCTTTGGAATAGCTGCATGGTATCAAGCCCAGGAATCACACCCGGCGTTTGCCACTCCGCAAAACGAGCTAGCTGGTTCAGGCCAAGGCTAGTTTCCATGCTTGAACTAATTACAGCGGTTAGGTCGTTTTCATGGGCCTGCTTAACCAATTCAATACAGCGCTCAACACTTCCCACCAAGGTTGGCTTGATCACAATTGCCACCACACCTGGCTCAGCCTTGACGTCAAAGCCTTCATCACGCACGGTTTCATCCCAAGCAATGTTAATGCCTGTTTCCTGGGCAAACGCCAAGCTGTCTGCCGGTGTTTGGCAAGGCTCTTCCAAGAAGGCAATACCACCACGGTTTTCACGCTTCACATACTTGGCGAACTGCTGGGCCTTTAGTGGGGTCCATTGACGGTTGGCGTCCAAGCGCAAGCGAATCCCCGGGATGGAATCGATAAACATATTGGCAACCATGCCGTCGCGAACCGCTTCGTACATGCCCACTTTGATCTTGGCAACCTTCTCGCCCGGCATGTTATTGAGTGCGATGACCAAATCATCCGGGTCTCCGGCACACAATGGGGCTACCGTGTAGTTACCCGCTTGTGGCAAACCGCCCTGCAGCTCAAGCTCTGCCATACTCAGGCCAAACGCAACAGATGGAAGCGCATCAGCAAGATCTAGCGCCTGACCCGCAACCCACTGCTCCAGCAATACCTTGGCTTGTTCACCAGCTTGCTCTGCTGTTTCTAGGCTGAATTCAGGCAATGGCGCAATTTCACCATACCCTTTCTTATCCCCGTCCTGCAGTTCGACAACCCAACCATCGCGGTTAACCAGTCGCTGGGTACGGAGGATCACGCCAGAGTCCATAGGAAGCTGATATTGGTAAAGTTTCGCGCTACGCATCATAAAATTCCATCTGCTTTATTATTAAGAGAATGATCTTTAAATATTGTTCTTGAAATATAGTCGTCTACGGCCCTGGCAAAGGAGTATGGCTGTTCAACGTGAACATTGTGGCCAGCATCTTCAATGACTTGAAAAGAGAGTTCGGACTCAGCAGCCAGAAGCGTAAACTTTTTGTCTTTCTCCCCACAAAGGTAATGCACGGGTATAGGTAGCCCGGTGAGTTGGGATTGCAGGAGAGGTTGTTTGGCTAACGATGTAGCCAGTAGCATATGTGCTATAGATGCACCAAGGTTATCACTGCGCTTGGCAATCAAACCTTGTCTTTGGTCATAGTTCAGTGATGAAAATACCGGTTGCAAGTACCAATCGGCTAGCACTTCGGCAATAGGTTCATTGGCAAACCGCTGCGCCCAACGCTGATCGTTTTCCAATCTTGCTGCCCGATCACTTGATGGCAAACCGAAATGACCACCCTCCAGTATTAACCCGCATAGTTTTGATACCGGTGTTGACACCGCCGACTGGCAGGCATGAAACATCGCGCCCCTCGCCCCGAGCGAATACCCCACCAGAACATAGCGCTCTATCCCCCTGGCAGCCAACGTCTCTGATAGCCATTGGCTGGTCTGTTCAAAGTTTGCCGCCTGTAGTAGGCGACTATGGCCATGGCCAGGCAGGTCAACGGTCAGGCAGGTATATTTAGCGCTCAGCTGGTTAACAACCTGCTGCCAGTCACGGCCTGACCCGAGCAAGCCGTGCAGAAAGACGAGGGTTGGCAAAGTATCGGTATCAACCAGTTCGCCTGCTGCAGTAGCAGGCGCACCGTATGTTTCAGAGTAAAGTTGCATGTTTGATCTCTTTGAACACCGCCCGCAACAACTCACCACTTTCCCCTGATGGGGTCTGGATTTCAACAAGAGTCGCCCCCGCCGTTGCCAAACCATCTTGGACAGCTTGCTTGGCTTCGCCCAGCGTCGTAGGGCAAGCATAGCCAAGCCCAAACATACCCGCAGCATGTTCGAAAGTCAGGCCATGGGGCATCCGGTACAGGCTGTCTTTCTGGGCATCCGGCACCGGTAGCAAGTCAAAAATAGCCCCACCATCATTGTTAGTTACCAGTACCACAAGAGGTTGGTTAACTGCTTTGAGCAGGGCCAACGAGTTGAGGTCATACAGCAACGAGGTATCACCCAAGACACAGAGCATCGGTTGTTCAACCGCACGCTGTACACCCGCAGCGGTAGCTATCAAACCATCAATACCTGATGCACCACGGTTGGCGAAAGTTGCTGTTTGCGGCATCCTACCGCACATATCCAACAGGCGTACAATCAGGCTGTTGCCCAAAAACAGTGAGGTATCCCGGCCGACCCAATCCATCATATTCGCCGTCAGGCTGACTTCGTTAAGCTCGGTGTATTTATCTCGGACCAGCGCCAGGCATTGACTTGATGCAACTTTAAGGTTGTCAGCCCATCCATAGTGAATGGCATTGGCAGATGCGGTACTTTCTGTAAGAAGAGCGGCAAATCCAGCCACATTAGCCTGTATACGGGCCGTTACGGCAAAACTAGGGTCAAGTGCAACGGACAATGGGTCCACCAGCCAATAGTCCTGCCACGGCTTTGCACCGAGCAATTGTCCCAGGCGCTTGGAGACCAACCGGCCACCGAACTGAATGATACACTCAGCCTGGTTGAGGTAATCACGGCAGGCATCGTTTTGCAGCCAAACATCAAACCCAGCCCAGTCGCTGCTCCCTCCGGCTTGCGGATCTGCCAGCAGCGGCCAGCCTAATGCAGAGGCGAGCGTGCGAACCGCCTCACACTCCCCTGGGGCAATTCGGCCTGCAACCACAATCCCTTTTTTGCCCTGCAACGATTGCCAGTGGCAGGCATCAAAAGCGATACCGTTCCTTTGTGCATCGATATACTGGGTGAAACGCTCTTTTCCTGACAGCCAATGCTGGACAGGTTGAAGATAGTTGGAGAAATCGCACTCATCGCCATACAGTGGCTCTGGATAATGGCAGTTGAAATGTACGGCACCACCACGCTGGGATTGCTGGTTCATCACCTTATCGACGGTTGATAGCAACCAAGCCGGGCTGATTTCTTGAGATGGTGTCGGGATAGCTTCAAATGCGGCGACATGGGAGGAAAAAATGCCGTGTTGACGGATTGCTTGGTTGGCCCCGCAGTCAATCAGCTCAACAGGACGATCAGAAGTGAGCAGTACCAGCTTCTCCCCCGTCAAGCCACTTTCGGCAACGGAAGGTAATAAATTAGCCACCGCAGTACCTGATGTCACCACAACCGCTACAGGCTCATTGGTTGCTTTGGCAAGCCCTAGAGCAAGGAAGCCCAGCCCACGCTCGTCAAAATGGGTATGGATGGCAAGGTTGCCATTTTTAGCCGCGGCGAGTGTCAGTGGTGTTGAGCGCGAGCCAGGGGCAATACAGATATGCTTGACCCCGTGGCGCACTAATTCTTCGAGCATCAGCCCTGCCCACAACTGGTTCAAGGCTGCGCGTGTCGATACCCCATTGCTCATGCAGTCCGGCGCTCCCAATCAGGCTCATCGCTTGCTAACAAGCTGCACAGGGTCGAGGTTTTGCGATCCAGCTCTTTCCACTCACTATCAGCAGTCGACCCCGGAACGATACCCGCACCGGCAAACAAGTGCAGCTCATCACCCATGATCAAGGCGCTGCGGATCGCGACGCAGAATTCACTACGGCGGGCTCCCAGAAAGCCAACCGCGCCACTATACCAACCACGGGCAAACGGTTCGTTCTCACTGATAAAGTCCAAGGCTTTATCCCGCGGCAAACCGGCAATAGCCGCTGTAGGCTGGAGGCTGTCGAGCAGCTCCGAGTTTTCCACCCCGTCATTGAGCTGGGCATCGATACCCCGCTTGAGGTGCTGCACTTTGCGCAGGCGGATCAATTCCGGCGTCTGGGCCACATTCATACTAATGCAGCGCGGCACCAAACGATCAACGATATCGTCCACGACCAGACGGTTTTCATAACGATTTTTGTTGTCGTCCAGCAACCATTGCGCCAAACGGTCATCTTCAGCAATATCAGCACCACGGCCAATCGTACCGGCCAGTGCCTCGGTTTGCAGATCTTGCTCCTGGCGCAGGAACAAGCGCTCAGGGGTAGAACCGACAAAACAATGCTTGGCATCAAGGGCCATCATGAAGTGGAAGCTATTGTGGTTGCTGTCACGGCTTGCTTTGAGTAGCTGAGCCGGAGATACCGGTGTATCAAGGGTCAGGGTCGTCTTGCGCGCAAGAACCACCTTCTCGAACACTTTCTTAGAGATAGCTTCAAGGGCATTGCCGATCATTTGTGACCAACCCGTAAAATCCGGGCTGTATGTACGCCCTAAGATCTTGCTGCTGATCTGAGGCACTTCTGCAGTATCCAATGTCAACTGGGCCAAAGCGTCAGTCACTTTACCGCGACTTTCCTCAGACAAGTTCACTGCAACATTCCACCCGCCGTCCAAACGGAAGATTTCCAGTACCGGTAAAAAGAAAAAAGAAGGCATACAACGCCTGTTGCGCTGGGTACGGCCATCAAACGAACGGCCTCCCCAAATACGCTGTCCGTCAGACAGAATTTTCTCGGCAGCTTTTGGATCGGTGAATGTTTTGATTTGCCCAAGCGCCACTACTTCCTCTCGGCAATCGCGTGATTGCCAGTAGAATTTTGGAAACAGGGACTGGGATTCCATCCAATCAATCAGATCGGTATTGGCCGGAAGATCCAGCTTTACCGTAATTCGTTGAGTTGTTGGTGTGGATTGTCGAATTTTTTCAAGTAGTAACTCAACGGCTTTTTGTAACGCGGTCAAGGTAACCTCACTCAGCTCTCAAGCACAGAATTGGCTCATCCCTGGCTGATGGTAAATGGCTAATCAATTAGCATCTTTCGCCCTATATGTGGTCCCCCAGCAAGTCATACAGCTGTAAGCAATAGACCACATACCGAATGCTGGCATTCTACCCCAGAACTCGCATTCTGACTAATAAAGTAATGACTCAACATGAATCTTCATATCTCATCACATTTCCCTGCTCCGGGCCAAGTGTTCCTGCTTGGCAAGATTAGTCCTGTGACCAGATATTATTTTGGCGCCAATATCGACAAATTCGGTTTAAATGCCATCATTTTTTGCTGAAATATCCAACAACTCCCTGCATTGTAATATTTTATTCTATTCAAAGAGGGAATTAGCCCCTGTTTTGCCAACCAACCAGTGGATCACACCTGACAACATAGAATTTAATTATACAAACCACTATTTTACGCTACTTATCCCTACAGGGTGTTTATTTTTTAAGGTTTTATAGTGTAATTTGTTGTCATTAAAGGCTTGAAACAGGATACCACCAATAATGCAAAACATCGGGATGTCATCAAAACTCAACAATGTCTGCTACGACATTCGAGGTCCCGTTCTGAAGCATGCCAAGCGCATGGAAGAGGAAGGGCACAAGATTCTCAAACTCAATATCGGCAACCCTGCGCCGTTCGGTTTTGATGCCCCTGATGAAATTCTGGTGGACGTGATCCGTAACTTGCCGACCTCACAGGGCTACTGTGACTCCAAAGGTATTTACTCAGCACGAAAAGCGGTGGTCCAGCATTACCAAAAACGCGGTATGCTTGATTTGGATGTCGAGGATGTCTACATCGGTAATGGTGTATCAGAACTTATCGTGATGGCGATGCAGGCGCTGCTCAACAACAATGATGAGATGCTGGTGCCGGCACCTGACTACCCATTGTGGACGGCTGCTGTATCACTTTCCGGCGGTAAAGCCGTGCACTATACCTGTGACGAGCAATCAGACTGGTATCCGGACCTGGATGATATTCGCAGCAAGATCACCCCGAATACCCGTGGTATCGTGCTGATCAACCCGAATAACCCAACAGGTGCGGTATACAGCCGAGACTTCCTGCTGGAAGTGGTCGAAATCGCCCGCCAGCACAAGCTGATCATTTTTGCCGATGAGATCTACGACAAGATCCTCTACGAAGGTGCCCAGCATACCTCGATTGCACCGCTTGCCGAAGACGTTTTCTGTATCACCTTCAACGGCCTGTCGAAATCTTACCGAGTCTGCGGTTTCCGTGCTGGCTGGATGGTGCTGTCTGGCCCTAAGCACCTGGCAAAGAGCTACATTGAAGGACTGGAAATGCTCTCTTCGATGCGCTTGTGTGCCAACGTTCCGATGCAGCATGCTATTCAGACCGCGCTCGGCGGCTATCAGAGTATCAATGAACTGATCCTGCCTGGTGGTCGTCTGCTTGAGCAACGTGACCGTGCTTATGACTTGCTGACTTCTATCCCGGGCGTGTCCTGCGTGAAGCCCAAAGGCGCACTTTACCTATTCCCGAAACTGGATCAGAAGAAGTTCAACATCATTGATGACCAGCGTTTCGCACTGGACTTCCTACAGCAGGAAAAAGTGCTGGTCGTCCATGGCACAGGCTTTAACTGGAAGCAACCAGACCACTTCCGTATCGTCACCCTGCCACGGGTTGATGACCTAGAAATGGCGATAGGCCGTCTGGAGCGCTTCCTTCATAACTATCGTCAGTAGATTGGCGATTCAGAATACTATAGGGCAGGATATCAATATCAACATCCTGCCCTTTCTCCACTAGCCGCCCTTGCTCCTACTAGCCCTGGGCCTAGGACCTCAAACCACTTTTCCCCACAGCCTCTAGCCTAGGGCCACTTGCCTCTTTTCCCATAGCCCATAGCTTTCACCCGCTTTTGCCTCTAGCCTATGGCCGCTCTTGCCCTTGGCCTCTAGCCTGTTTCCCAACATTTCTCGTTTGCTCAGCGGTAAATTCTGTTACCTTTAAAAGGTGATTGATTTTGTTACCTGTTCTGTCCGTCAAGAAGTACCGCTATGAAACAAAGCCATTTTTTTGCACACCTTGCTCGAATGAAACTGATCCAGCGCTGGCCGTTGATGCGCTGTGTCGAAGCCGAAAACATTTCAGAACATAGCCTACAGGTCGCGTTTGTCGCCCACGCCCTTGCCCTGATCAAAAACCGCAAGTTCGATGGCAATACCAACCCAGAGCGCATCGCGCTGCTGGCTATGTTTCATGACTGCAGCGAAGTCCTGACCGGGGATATGCCCACCCCGATCAAATACTACAATCCAGCCATCGCTGAAGAATACAAAAAGATTGAGCTTGCTGCCGAGCAGAAACTCCTCTCAATGCTGCCAGAAGAGTTCCACGACGATTATGCCCCGCTTCTCGACAGCCATAAGATAGACAAAGAGGACTATGCCATCGTTAAGCAGGCTGACAGCTTGTGCGCTTATCTCAAGTGTTTAGAAGAGCTCAATGTCGGTAACCACGAATTCACCTCTGCCAAGAACAATCTAGAACAGACCCTGCACGACCGCTCTACCCCGGAAATGCGCTATTTCCTCGAGACCTTTGTAGACAGTTTCAACCTAACCCTAGATGAGATCAGCTAATGTCAGTTATCTCCCTCTGTGATGCATTCAACCAGCAATGGGAAGCGCGTAAAAGCAATGAACAAAAGATGCGGCGCAACGATCATCGCACGGCCTATCAACGTGACCGTGCCCGGATTTTACACTCCGCCGCTTTCCGCCGACTGCAGGCCAAGACACAGGTCCACGGTGCGGGCCACCACGACTTCTACCGCACCCGCCTGACCCATTCGTTGGAAGCTTCTCAGATAGGCACCGGCATTGTCGCCCAACTGAAAATCAAACAACCTGAATTTCGTGATTTGCTGCCATCAAACAGCCTGATGGAGAGCCTGTGCCTGGCCCACGATATCGGCCATCCACCTTTTGGTCATGGTGGTGAAGTTGCCCTGAACTACATGATGCGTGAGCACGGTGGGTTCGAGGGCAATGCCCAGACCTTCAGGATTGTCACCCTGCTTGAGCCGTATACCGAGCAATTCGGGATGAACCTGTCACGGCGTACGCTGCTAGGGCTATTGAAATACCCAGCGTTTATCAGCCATACCCGTGCGACTGAGTTGCCTGCTGACGTCCATCACTTCCGCCACCTCAAGGCCAAAGATTGGTATCCGGCCAAGGGGATATACAACGACGACAGCCAGACCTTCGACTGGGTACTATCACCACTGTCTGAACACGACCGCCAGCTTTTTGGCAAAATGCGCGGCGAACGCACAGCACCGAGGGAGCACCTAAAAACCCGCTTCAAATCGCTAGATTGCTCCATCATGGAACTCGCCGATGATATCGCTTACGGTGTTCATGATCTGGAAGATGCTATCGTGATGGGGATTGTGACTCGTGAGCAGTGGCAGGAAGCCGTCGCCAGCAAACTGGCTGATTGCGGCGAGCCTTGGATCGAAGAGCGCATCGGCGTGTTGAGTGACCAGCTGTTTGGCACCCACCACCAACGCAAAGACGCTATCGGTGCCATGGTCAACGCCCTGTTAACGTCAATCCAAATAGCGCCAACTATCCAGAACGGTATCGATAGCTTCGAAGACCCACTATTGCAGTGGAATGCCTTTTTATCTGAACCGATGGAGCAAGTGCTGGAAGTGCTCAAGCAATTCGTCAGCCAATATGTGGTCCACAAGCCGGATATCCAGCTACTGGAATACAAGGGCCAGCAGTTGGTGATGGAATTGTTTGAGGCCTTTGCCTCGGATCCCGAACGCCTGCTACCGGAAAATACCCGAGAACGCTGGCGCCAATGCAATGACAAAGGCGAAAATGCCCACCGGATCATCGCCGATTATATCTCCGGCATGACCGATGGCTTTGCCCAGCGACTCTACAGTACCCTGTTCCACCCTACCGCCGCCAGCGGCATTGGGTTTCATGGGGGGGACTAAAGGTCCTGGGTCCTGGGTCCTGGGTCCTGGGTCCTGGGTCCTGGGTCCTGGGTCCTGGGTCCTGGG
>NZ_JACSOF010000184.1:0-10981 GCF_014349205.1 Photobacterium sp. BZF1 | reverse complement strand
AAGATAGGTGCGTTTGGACAATTTGGCGCGTTGGCAGAGTGGCTATGCAGCGGATTGCAAATCCGTGGACCTCGGTTCGACTCCGGGACGCGCCTCCATTATTTCGGTTCTCGTGCTTTTGGGCGGCAGCAACCAAACAAACGGCCTAATAGTAATAGCTAAATAGGTGTGTTTGGACAACTTGGCGCGTTGGCAGAGTGGCTATGCAGCGGATTGCAAATCCGTGGACCTCGGTTCGACTCCGGGACGCGCCTCCATCATTGAAGGCCTAGCGGTAACGCTAGGCCTTTTTTGTTGTGCGCCTGTTTTGTTTGATAAATAGCCGTCGCACCTTGAATTGCAGCGGTTAAATTTCACCACCCACCTTGAGCCCGCTCGGTACTCGGGTTGGAATTTCTTGATAGAAATTATCAGAATCCAGACTGCGCAAGAAAGCAGCGAGATCGCCGACGTCATCATCTTCCATCGTCACTTGTAGATCGCCTCTGTCCTCATATAAACCAATGGCATTGTTTAGCGTTGAAGAGTCACCCAAATGCATGTAAGGGGCCGTTTTGGAAATATTTCTTAAGCTTGGCGTTCGCACGGCTTCAAAATTAGTGACAATCTGATCTTCTCTTAATACGTTGTCAGCCAGCAGTGGGCCTGAGTGGCAACGGGCACAACCGCCATTGATGAATTTGTTCAAGCCGGTAATTTCCTGGCTGGTGAGAGCGGCGTCATTACCCGCAATGAACTCATCAAAACGGCTATTTGGGGAAAATATTTCTCGCTGGAAAGCGGCTAGCGCCTTGGCGATATGCTCTTGGCTAATATTGTCAGCCGAAATAATTTCGGCAGGGAAGGCATGGTTAAACATGTCTACATACTCAGGAATACCACTCAGCCTATTTACGATTTCTGGTAAAATTTGCTGCTCTGTAAAACGCTCCCCGCGCATCTCTATTTGATTTCTTATTGGCTCTAAAGCTTGTTGTTCAAGTGAGTCTGCACGCAAATCCCAAAAATAGCCATTGGCTATGAAACCCTCGGTACTCTCCCCCGGCATTAAGGCCTGTGAAGGCGACATTCATAATCGTCGGGGCATGTTTGGGTGTTGCTTTTGTGCCCGTGCGATCTGGACCCAACCCCTTGCCATCAACGCCGATAGATAATGAACGACCATCTGCCCAACCAAAATTAGGGTGGTGGCAACTGGCACAGGCAATTTTTTGATCACCCGATAGAATGGGATCCCAAAACAGTGCTTCACCTAATTCAAACTTTTGTTGGTTAAATGGGTTGTCTGCCGGGTGAATTGCTTCTGTGGGGAGGGCCGAAAAGAAGTCGGTGTAAGGTTGGCTTGGGGTAGAACCAGAGGCGCCATCCCCATCTTCACAGGCAGTTAGCAGGGCGGCGGTGAATAGTGGAAAGAGTGTTTGTATTCGCATCATAGTGGCTCACTTATTATTGTTATCCCGAGATTTCCACGGTAAACCGAGCAATGTGAAAGAAATGTCATTTAACGGGCGTTAGTTCTGTATAAGTTAGTAAACCACAAGCGCTAGGTTATTAGTCATGCCTGTTGCTATCAAAGTTTGAATACGTTAAATTATCCACCATACGGTACGGCGTACTGTTTTTGGTGAGGTCAATGTACTATTCAGTTTTTGATGAAGAAAAAAAGCTCAAATCGCGAGTGCTTAGTTGCTTGTTCATTGTTGTTGGCGGGCTCGCCCTAATTTTGTCGGGTGTCAACTGGTTCATCCACGAAAACGACTTGTTTTCCTTGGCGCTGGCTGGGTTTTCCGCCTGTTCGCTTGGCCTGCTGTTCCGTCAACTTGACTCACAATTGAGTTGGGAGACAACTAAAAAAGATGACTATTGTTTTGATCAACGTATCGTTGAGGTTTACATCTTTTATTTGAGTGGCTTGGTTGTGTGGGGATGTATTATCAGCCGGATCGACAGTGGATTGTTGTTTTGGACATTACTGCTTTCTTCTATCTACTACTTCCTTCTGGGTCTCAGGCAAGGCGCAAAGTGGAGTGGGGTACTGTTATTAGCAATTTCATCGCTCATGTATTGGAAGCTACAGTTTGGGCAGTTTAACCCAAATATGATAGTTAACTATGTTGCCAGCTTTGTCAGTATCTGGGCGATTTCGCATTACTATGAAAAGCACCGGCAAATATCAACCAATGGCTTAAAGCGCCTAGCCCTTAGGGATCCTCTTACTTCGACATTGAACCGGCTAGCTCTAGAGCAGGATTTCGCAAGGTACATACAAGGTGATGACTCCGTACACCTTATTGCTTTTGATATTGACTATTTTAAAAAAGTGAATGATACCTATGGCCACCTTGCTGGGGATTCAGTGCTAAAGCAAGTTGCTAGCCGGCTCCAAACAATAGCTGGTGATTCCACTGTCTATCGCCTAGGCGGTGAGGAATTCTGTGTACTAGTGACCAATCATAGCCCACAGGAAGTTGCATCAATGGCAGAAACGATCCGCAAAGATATTGCTGATGTACCGTTTGAGGTTGATGGCTTGGAAATTGCGCTTTCGACCAGTGCCGGCATTGCTAAGTCCCAGCAAACTCGTAGCTTAGACACATTGTCTCGTGAAGCGGATGAGCTGCTTTACCAAGCCAAGCTTGCTGGCCGAAACCGGGTTTACATGGCGCGCTGATCTTTATGTGGCTGTAACTATCCAGCCAGCTCAATAAAATTATTCACGCCAAACAGACATATCAGCAATCCGCCAAGTAGCTGCAAATAGAACGGGAAGGTGATGCTGTCATCATCTTTTAGGGCAAAGCCGGATATGGCAAGCAGGCACTGCACGATGAGGCTACCAACAAACACGGCCCCGGCAAGCTGCATCGCGAACAGTAAATCTACTTGCTCGGTGGAATGGCCGATAAATGCTGATAAGGCAATGATGGCTATCGGGTTGGCAAGGGTGAGGTAAAAGGCGGATCGAAATCCGAGCTTCTTGGATGGGCGGTGAACCCTGGCAAGGAGCTTGGTGTTTTTCATGGCATTGAACATCATATAAAAGCCCATGAAAATGAGTACCCAGGAAGAAAGCAGGATGATTTGGTAGTGGTACTGGTCGAGTTTACTGATGAGTAAACTACCGGTTACGAAGCTCACTAATGCATAGCAATAGTCAGCCAGTGCCGCGCCCGCAGCACTACGAACTGCCGCCATATAGCCGTGATGCATCCCATTATTGAGTACCAAAATGGCAATTGGCCCGACAGTTAATGACAAGATAATGCCGAATAGAATAGCTTTCATCACTTCCATACATACCCCCCACTGATTTCCCACCGTATCTGCTTTGGTTATATGTATTTCGGTGGTTTTATTTTAATCATAGTCAGGAATGGAAATGATGTGCTAGAAGAAACAATAAGAATTTTAGCAGTTTATAACTGATGAGACAGTCATGGTGAGGTAGTACACGAGGGGGCTTGCGTATGAATAACCCTTTGGGGATAGAGCTGTCGACACTCCCAGAGGCCGGTAGGGCAGCCTCTGGGAGGGGATTCGTTTGTTATTTCTCTGCTTCTTCCTTACGCTTTATCGGCTGGTCGCCAATTGTCGTCTTCCCTGGGCATATCTTCTTGACCGGACACTTTGGGCATCCCCAAACTGCGGCATATGGACACAGTGCCATTTCCTTGCTTTTCTTCGACATTGAACACCTCTTTTCTCTCAACGATTGCTTTTTATATAAGAAAGCCGGGCCACATAAGTGGCCCAGCCTATATTTACGCAACGATCACTTTACAAGTTCAGCGATCACCAGCTTGCGTGTGATTTTTTCTTGCAGGTTTTCAGGTTTATCAAGGCCAACGCGTTTAAGCAGAATATCAATATCATGGCCAGGCTTTGGTGCTGACAATGATTGCGCGATAGCTTTCAGCTTACCTTTAGGTGTTGCGCACTTTGATTTCAATGCTTTCAGCGCCTTACCTAGTTTTAGTTCTTGGTCGGTAAAGCTACAACCGAATGGGAAAGGACCGAAAATATCCTGATCGGTGTATTTCTTATAGAAAGCCTGAATCGCTTCTGGCGTGTTGTTGGCGAACTCTTTCGGGATCTGGTAGTCCTTGGCGACTTTTCCTGCTGCTTTGGCTTCTTCTAGCAATTGCTGCTGGAAGCGTGAATCGGCAATCTTGATTAGCTCTGTGTATACCACATGGTCCGGTTTGCTGCGTAGGTTGGCAATACCGTATTCAGTAACCACGATGTCACGCAACTGGCGAGGAATAGTGTTGTGGCCATAGTTGAACAGGATGTTCGAGCGCAACTTACCGTTACGGAAAGAGCAACTACGGATCTTGATAATAGAACGTGATTCGCGCATCTGACCGGACTGGGCAACAAAGTTGTACTGACCGCCCACACCACTGACGACCTGACCGTTTTCAAGCGCATCTGATACCACTGAGCCATCAAGGGTAACCATCATCCCTGAGTTCATAAAGCGGGCATGCTGGCGCTGAGCTTGCTTGAGCTGTTGGCTGCCAAGGAAGTGATCGTATAGGTCATTGACGTAATTCACGCTGGTCATGCAGAACTTGTCGTGATCTTCCTGGGTGAAATTGTTCAGCTCTTGGTAGAAGTCTTTCGGGCCGATGAAGAAAGCACCATGCATCACAGTACCGCCTTTAAGGCGTTGGCCTAGGGCATATTTTGCAATCCACTCAAGGGCATCTTTGTCTCGAATATTGGCTTTGCTGGTGCCGTCTGCTGTCTTTAGTTTGCCATCAACAAACTCAACGTTATCGTTGAAAATACCAAAACGCTTGAGGTACTTAACGTCGGCAGCGGTTAGCTCGGGAGAAATGGCCTCACGCTCAAGCAGTGCCAAAAAGGTCATTACCGAGACGTCATGGGTAATCAATTCATCGTTTAGCAGGCGCTGGATAGTCAGGTCTTCAAATACTTCTCGCTTCAGGATACCGGCGCGGTAAAGGTGCACAAAGCCATCCACCATTAGCTCACTACAGCCGTAAAGGCCTTTTTCGAAGGTGCCGGTATCACCCACTTCTTTACAGACTGGGAATTTTTCGTAGATGTTCAGCTCAGACAACATTTTATTGTAAATGCGGTTCTGCTGGTGGCGAACAAGGGCACTGTAGGATAGGGCGCTACTCAGGGAACCAATGCCTACCTGAAGGGTACCGCCATCTTTGAGCAAGGCACTGGCATAGAGGCCGATCATATGGTCTTCAGCAGAGATGCTGGCATGCGGGGCAGCAAACAGTTGGTAATCTTGGTGATCAGGTAGGCTGTTACCATCTAGGATGAAATCGAACTCAGAGCTTGGTAGTTCAGCGTGGTTTTGCATGAAAGGCATGTTGCTGTTTACTTCGCCGATAATAGTGATATTTCGGCCTTGTGCTTTCTGCTTCTCGATCTCGATAGCGAAATCTAGCGCGAGATCTGAGTTACTGCTCAAGCTGTAAGTTGTTACATCGTCTACGGTGCGGGTAGCGACCAATTGGCCAATGACATTGACGCCTTTATCCAGCAAATCACGAACAGCATGGGTGTAGTTAGTAGACGTATAGTTTTGCTGCTGAGGTGAATTCATAAAGCTACCGGCTTTAAAGAAGAATTCACTGATAGTGATGTTGCTAGGGACTTTGCCAGCTCGGAGATCCATGATGTAGTCAATATCAGGAACACCATCGAATTCACGGGCAACAAAGGGTTCTAGGAAACCACGTTCAATCTTGCTTTTACCTACCGGTTTTTCCAAGGTGATCCCAGTTTCGATCCTCAGGTTGATGCTTGGATCTTTCTTCGCGCGTTGGTATAGCGCATTGACAAAGCTAACTGGCTTGCCGATGGCGAGTGGTGCACCAAGGACAATGTTCTTACCGACAGTCGCAATGATTTGATCAACCAGATCATCTGCTTTAGCGATAACTTTTGCGGGAGCTTTCGTTGTGGTGTCAGACGCTTCAAGGGATGGGTTTGGATATGATGAATCTACGATTTCTAAAACTGACATAGTGCATTCCTTGTTCGATATTATTCATATATGTTCTTATAGTTGTTATCCCCTCATTGTTGCGCCTGAACTTAGAGCGTTCACTCTATTTTTGGACAAAAAAGCCCCAAAATTTGTCCTTGTGTGCGGTTTTGGGACTTCAATCACGTGTATGCGCAATCGGCATTGTTAATGTGTACGCATACCATGAAACCAGTGATTCTTACCTGCAGGGCGTTGTGTGAGCTGCTTACCAATTCCTTGGTTGAATTAGAAAGATTGATCTAATTCTAATTGGTAGGGTTTAAGCATCGAAAAAGATATTTCTCTGATTTATTGAGGATAAAGTGATGATTACCCCTAAAAAAATTATTGGAACTGTAAAATCAGCCACCCAGATGGGTGAGTCTTCTGTCCGTACTGTGGTTTGGGCTGGCCTTGGTGCATACAGCAAAGGTACCGAGCAAGTTGGCATGGCACAGCACATGGTCAGTAAGCAAATTCAAGACTTGGTTTCCAAAGGCAGCGAAGTGGAAACTGAAATGGTTGAGCGTATCAAAGATACCAAGCGTGGTCTGTTCGGTCAGGCTGAGTCGCAATTCAACCATGCTTTCAACGCGACTTGCGGTATCGACCGCGATCGTTTGAGCAACTTCGAAGATAAAGTAGACCGTCTTCAAGAGATGGTTGAAAAGCTGGCTGAAAAGTCGAAGTAACGGATTTTATATAAAAGCGACAATGGCAAAGGGACAGACCTTGATTGGGTGGCATTAGCGCCTACTAGTTATCAAGTCCGGAGTTAATGCTCACCCGTCAGACCATGCCACACCGCAAGAAAGGATTAGATTTATGCCGAGTTTGTCTCTGCTGGATTTCAGCTTCATTGCCTTTGAAACGGCAAAAACCCCAATGCATGTTACGGGTTTGGTCATTCTTGACCCGCCAGAAGATCATGCTGGGACCTATGCCCAAGAACTTTACGCCAATTTCCTGCAGCAGCCGGAAACGGTGCCACCGTTCAACTGGAAGCTAAACTGGTCACTGACTGGCCGCCCGAGTTGGTCTACGGTAAACCACGTTAACTTGGAAGACCACCTGCGTATCACCATGCTGCCATCACCGGGTAACGAACAGCAGTTGCAGCAAGTTGTCGGTCGTTTGCACAGCCAAGTGCTGGATCGTAGCCGTCCGATGTGGGAAGTGTGGGTGATTGGCGGGCTTGAAAACAACCGCGTTGCCTTGGTATTGAAAATCCACCACTCAATGGCAGATGGTGTTCGTGCCGGTAAGATCTTTACCCAAAGCTGTGCGACATCGATTGAGGAGTCTTTCAACAAGCCGATCTGGCAATGCGATTTGCGAAAAACATCACGCCAGCGCCGTGAGGAATCTCACCTGACCGATATGGTGATGAAAACAGCAGTGGCAGCCACTAAGCAGATCTCTCTGATCCCATCAATGTTCAGGTTAGGCAGTAAATTGGCACTAAAAGCCGTCAATATTGCTGATTGTGATCTGAAGGTGCCATTTACTGCCCCGAAGACACCATTTAACCTGAGCCCTAAACGCAGCCGAGCGGTTAGTTTGGGCCACTTTTCTATCAAGCAGCTCAAACACATCAGCCGTATCACTGGCGCGTCGATGAACGATATTCTGTTCACGATCAGTGATATTGCGTTGAACCGTTACCTCAATGACCGGGCAATCCCAATCCGTAAGCCATTGGTTGCCATGATGCCTATCAACCTGCGAGCGAAAGGGGATGAGGGTAAGTCTGGCAACAAGATGTCGATTGGCCATGTTGAGCTAGGTAAACAAGGGTTGTCTCCACTTGAGCGCCTTGAGTCTATCCAGCACGCGACGACGGATCTGAAAAACGAAGCCCTGAATATCTCACCTGATGCTTACATCAACTACTCGCTGTTGGTTAATGGTGTTTCATTGTTCAGCGGTAAATTTGGCTTGAATAACTACATTCCGCCAGCCAGTAACCTACTTATTTCTAACGTGCCTGGTTCCAAAGAAGAGCTTTACTTCATGGGTGCCAAGGTCCGCGAGCAGTATCCGGTATCATTGCTGATGCCAGGTCAGACTCTGAACATTACTTTCTTCAGTAATGCCGATACCATGTACTTCTCGCTGGTGGCTTGTAACCAATCGCTACCGGGCTTCGAAGTGATCACTGACTACATGTGTGATGCCTTTGCTGAGATTGAGCAAGAAGTCATGGAAACTGCAGCACAGGCTGTGGCTGAGCAACTGGGCTACCAGCACGATGAGTCACTGGCTGTTGAGCTAGCTGTAGAAGCGGCACAAGAGTCGTTGACCCCTGAAGATGATGAGTTTGAAAGGCTTTATCAGGAAAAGCAGCGCAAAGTTGAAGAGCTGGAAAAGCAGTTGGCAAAATTGACTGAAATGCTATCAGCGACTGTCGATATTGATCCGGAAACACCGGCAACCAACCAAGATGACATCAGCCCTGCACCGCGAAAAGTGAGGGTAAGAAAGGCCAAGAGTGCTAGCTAGTTAGTTCGCCTGCTTTAAACACCTAAGAAAACCAGAACCGCGAAAGTGGTTCTGGTTTTTTATCACATGTACTTTATCGAATCGGGATGTGGAGATGTAAAAAAAGGCCGCATAGCGACCTTTCATGAAAGTTGGGAGCGAGTTGGGTGTGGCTTATGCGTAAGCGGCTGTCAGTTCGCCGACTTTGTCGACATACTGTTGCATTGCTGTATCTGCATCCATACCTTTTAGTTTTTCCCAAGCGTCGTATTTTGCACCGCCTTTGAAGTCAAACATGCCAGGGCGCTTGCCTTTCACGTCACCATCGGTTGCTTGCTTGAATAGCGAGTAAAGTGCTAGTAGCTCGTCGTTAGATGGGCGTTTAGTCAATGCTTTTACGTCAACTTGAGCTTGTTCAAAACTCGCTTTTAGATCTGCCATGATGTGTTCCTTTACTTGTTCCTAGCCAGCACAAAAAAGTGTGCCGAGATAATTGACGAAAACTCTAACCGTCCAGTAAATAGGTTAGAGGAAACCGTTAGGTTTAATGAAATCAGAAAATGCTGTATTCCTTTAGCCCATACATATTTGCACTGGTCTGAGGTCATGTCTCCTATTAAATGCAAAAAGTTTAATATGGATCACTATTTAATTTTCTGTGATGAAATAATTCATAATCTGTGTGGTATTTGTCCCATCAGAATTAAACTACACTATGATTAAATGAAACAAAAAATAGATGATAAAGACTGGAATTATTAATTGGCTGGCTGAACAAGGATTATTCTATTGAGGGAAAGCTATGTATGACTTCATTATTGTAGGGGCGGGTTCGGCAGGATGCGTGCTTGCAAATAGACTATCATCTGATCCTTCTTTAAAAGTCTGCCTCATTGAGGCCGGCCCAAAAGACAGTAGCCCGGTTGTCCATGTGCCTTTGGGTATTATCGGCATGATGCATTCTAAGAAAATGAACTGGCGTTACTACACCGACAAGGAACCTAACCTGCAAAGCCGCCAATTGTTTTGGCCGCGAGGCAAGACACTTGGTGGAAGTTCTTCATCCAATGCCATGTGCTATATCCGCGGCCATGCCAGCGACTATGATGAGTGGGCCGCGCTGGGCAACGAAGGCTGGAGCTTTGATGATGTCCTGCCTTATTTTAGGAAGTCAGAAGCCCAAGAACGCGGTGGTGATGACTACCATGGTGCTGATGGGCCATTGCATGTCTCTGATTTACGGATAAATAACCCATTGTCAGATGCCTTCCTCAAGGCGGCAGAGCAAGCGGGGCATAACATCACCAAGGACTTCAATGGCAAGGAGCAAGAAGGGGTCGGTTATTATCAAGTAACCCAAAAAAATGGCCAGCGCTGCAGTTCGGCTGTTGCGTACCTTCGCCCAGCAGAGCAACGTCCAAACTTGACGGTGATTACCGACGCGACGACGACTAAGGTACTGATTAAAGAGGGTAAGGCAACAGGTGTCGAGTATATCAAAGCCGGTCAACTGCATCAGGTAATGGCTAATAAAGAGGTCATATTAAGTGGTGGGGCGATTAATAGTCCACAGTTGCTTATGTTATCTGGCATCGGGGATAGGCAAGAGCTTGAAGCGCAGGGAATCGGGGTGAAACATCACCTTCCTGGCGTTGGCAAGAACCTCCAAGATCACTTGGATGTGCTGGTAGTCACCCGGGAGCGTACCTTCCACTCTGTCGGCTTTTCACCAGTTGCCCTTACCCGGGCAATCAAAGGTATATTTGATTACTTATTGTTTAGGAAGGGTAATTTCACGACCAATATCGCTGAGGCTGGGGGGTTTGCCAAGACGTCACCTGAGCTTGATAAACCTGATGTCCAGTTCCATTTCTCACCTTGTTACCTAGATAACCATGGCTTGAATTTATTGCAAACGGTGAAGCACGGCTATTCTCTACATGCTTGTAATTTAAGGCCAAAAAGCCGGGGTAGTTTGGGGTTGGTCAGTGCTGATCCACTAGAGCCACCACGTATAACCGCGAACTACCTGAGTCATCCCGAAGATATGGAGGTAATGCTCAAAGCCATCAAGTTATCACGGAAGATATTAAAGCAGGCTGGCTTTGATCACTACCGTGGTAAAGAGGTCTTTCCGGGTAAGGAAGTACAAACTGATGCGCAATTAGAGGAGTTTATCAGGCGTAAGGCGGAGTCGATTTATCACCCTGTTGGCACCTGTAAGATGGGTCACGATGAGCAAGCGGTGGTTGATGAAAGACTGTGCGTGCATGGGGTGAAAGGGTTGCGTGTTGTGGATGCGTCGATTATGCCAACCTTAGTCGGCGGCAATACAAATGCACCCACAATTATGATTGGTGAGAAAGCTTCAGACATGATATTGGATGATATATCCATTAATGAGGTGAATATTTCCAAGCTAAAAGATTGTGTGGCGTAAATAGCTTTACCTTAATCATCAAGGCACGATAAGAATATTTT
>NZ_JACSOF010000183.1:0-11225 GCF_014349205.1 Photobacterium sp. BZF1 | reverse complement strand
AAAGAGACCCCCCAGTCAAAAATATATAAATCCATGAAATTACAATTAATTAATCGAAAATCCACTAATTTATCAAACCAAAAGATCAATGATAACTGACGTGGGCTGCCTTGAATCACTCAAAACAGACCAAAATTCATCATTTAAATACAACACATGAACTTCATAACAACAATTGATATGAGCTTAACACAGCATTTTATTGACACCACCAACAACAAGGGACAGTTTGTAAATCAATCATACTGGTCGCACCAATTTGCTAGATATAGATCACCAAACCGATTAAATTCAATCATTTAATTGAATTATTATTAATCTTCAAGTTCATGGAGCAAGCTCACATGCCCACACTTTTTTGCTGGTATTTTAATTAAAAAATAGATTTTTCTTTGACCAAAATAAGCGCCTTTGCTACACATTTAATAGTACTTGTGACAACGGCAAACTAAATGAAAATTTAGGACGCAAAGCTTCCGGTCTAAAGATTTTTCTATGATAGCGGGGCTACCTCAAGTGGAGTTTTCTCCCTTTCGTTGTACTCGTATTTATTAAAGCAAATGGAGCGCGAATAATATTAATGGATTCTGTTTTTCTCATTTTATAAATAGATTTCCACTTTATCCCGCTCAACAAACCATTACCCGTTTTATGTAAATGGAGTTCATTCTGTGAAAAAGTCTAATCTAGCCATGTTAATTGGCGGCTTACTCTCATCCTCAATAAGCTATGCCGCCGCCCCCGGCGCACCAACCATCGATTGGGGTGAGTACACCTACGCCCTTGTCGAATTGAACCGCGATGCAAGCAGTTACGAAGAAATCGTGGTTGGCGTTCATGACAGTGTTGCAGTGACGGTTTCTTGGCAAACATGGAGCGGCGATCCTGCAGAAACAGTCAATGTAAAACTTGATGGCGATATGGTTTGGACTGGCAACGGTAGTGTAAAAAGCGCTACGTTCGACGTCAGCAAAGGGGGTGTCTATGACATGACCGTTGAACTGTGTAACGCTGATGGCTGCAGTGAAAGTGGCAGTGTCGAACTCACAATCGCAGATACCGATGGCAGCCACCTCGCTCCGCTGGTACCGGTTCTGCAAGAGAACAATAAACCTTACACCAATAAATCAGGTAAGGTTGTCGGCACCTATTTCGTTGAGTGGAGCGTATATGATCGCGCCTTCCCTATCGATAAGGTTCCAGCCCAAAACCTCACGCATATCATCTACGGTTTCACCCCAATCTGTGGCGGCAACGGCATCAATGACAGCTTAAAGCAAATCCCTGGCAGCTTCGAAGCGTTGCAAAAAGCGTGTGCGGGACGTGATGATTTCAAAGTTGCTATCCATGACCCTTGGGCTGCGATCCAAAAAGGCCAGCAAGGCGTCAGTGATTGGGCCGATCCATACAGGGGTAATTTTGGCCAGATGATGGCGCTCAAACAAGCCTACCCAGATTTGAAGATCCTACCTTCTATTGGCGGATGGACCTTATCGGACCCATTCTACTTCATGCATGATGAAGCAAAACGACGCACTTTTGTTAACTCGGTCAAAGAATTTTTACAGACATGGAAGCTCTTTGATGGTGTCGATATCGACTGGGAATACCCTGGTGGTGATGGTGCCCACCCGACGCTAGGAGACAAAGAGAAAGACGGTGAATTGTATGTCACGCTGATGAAAGAGTTGCGTGAAATGTTAGATGAGTTATCCGCCGAAACAGACCGTAACTATGAGCTAACGTCTGCCATTGGGGTCGATGTCAAAAAGATTGAGGTCGTTGACTATAGCCGCGCCCAACAATACATGGATTACATCTTCCTAATGAACTATGACATGTTCGGTGCCTTCGACTTGAATAACCTTGGTCATCAGGCTGGGCTGTATGATGCGAGCCACAACCCGGCAATCACCCACACTACAGATCGTGGTGTCAATGATCTTCTGGCACAAGGGCTTGATCCGAAGAAGTTAGTGATAGGCGTACCCAAATATGGCAGGGGCTGGAAAGGGGTTCACAACTATACCGGTGATAACCCAATGACCGGGCAGGCAACAGGCGGCATTGATGGTACATGGGAAGCCGGTGTACTGGACTACCGTGATATTGCCGACAACCACTCAGGCAATGGCTGGGAAGATCGCTATGACGAACAAGCAGAAGCATCCTACAAGTGGAACCCTACCACCAAGGAGCTTATCTCTTACGACAATACCAGAGCTGTAAAAGCAAAAGGTAACTACGTTCAACAGCGTGGCTTGGCTGGCCTATTCGCATGGGAGGTTGACGCCGATAATGGTGACATCCTCAATGCCATGCACGAAGGATTAGGTCATGGTGACGATGGTGTCACTCCACCACCAGAAAACAAACCGCCACATGCCAATGCCGGTGTCGATCAAACGGTGGCTGGACCTATCGATGTCATTCTTGATGGCTCTAACTCCTACGACCCTGAACAACAAACGATCAGCTACTCTTGGCAGCAAACGGCTGGTGAATCTGTACAAATAACAGGGAGTACTGAGGTACAAGCAACCGTTTCTGTACCTGCCACTGATGCTGATACCAGTTACTCCTTCACTCTAACGGTCACCGATGAAGAAGGTCTGACGGATACTGATACAGTGACAATTTCCAACAAGGCTGAACAGGAGAACCAACCACCGACGGTATCGCTGCCTGCTGAGCTATCCATTGAGTCACAGGATAACTTCACCTTGAATGCTCAAGCCGATGATCCTGACGGCGATCCTCTTACTTACAGCTGGACTATCCCTCAAGGCTTTACCCTTGTTTCAGGCCAAGGCACTGTCTCACTGACCCTAAAGGCGCCAACCGTAACAGAAGCTACACAAGCAACGGTATCAGTCTTGGTTTCAGATGGTGGTTTCGATGCTCAAGCACAAACCTTGGTCACGGTGTCGCCAAAAGATTCGGGAGGTAATGAGTGTGATGTTACCGATCCAAACGCAGGTAACTACCCTGCTTGGTCTGGCGGTGCGGTCTACAATACCGGCGACCAAGTCAGTCATGACCAGTTGGTATGGGAAGCGAAATACTGGACGCAAAACAACGAGCCAAGTGAAACGGCCGATCAATGGAAACTGATCAGTGATGTTGAATTCGGCTGGAACACTGGTGTTGCCTACAATGGCGGTGACGAAGTAAATCATAACGACTATCGTTGGAAAGCCCAGTGGTGGACCAAAGCTGAAGAACCGGGCGTCGCATCGGTATGGGAGAATATTGGAGCTGCTACTTGTGAGTAACAAGTAAACTAACACCTCGACAAAAACAGCGACTCAGTGAGTCGCTGTTTTTCAATTTACTTCAAAATATCATACGGCTTAGACCAACGGTAACGCTGACTGAGTTCCTTTTTAATATCCTGGTACCTTGCAGAGTTTAACAAACCAAGCGCATCCTCTTTTGTTAGCAAAGGCTCTTCACCTTGTTTATGTTGCTTTCGCACATACAAAATATCTTTGGCACTTTGCCTTAGTGACTCGAACGAAACTTCGTCACCATTACCATTGATAAAATGGGTGTAGACCTTGGCTTCTGTACCTTGTTCTTGCGCTCCGCAATCATACATAGATGGATTCCAAAGACTCGTACCATCCGCCGAGTGGTACTCGGTAACAGGGCGACCTAGGGCAATATCCTCGATCATGCAATAGGTTGGACTCAAGCTAATTAAGTTATGGGTGTTATTAAATGCATGAGCTACCCAATCACCGCCGCTCGCTTGGTCTGTGTCCCTTTCAGCATCTTGCTCCGTTTCATCCTGCCAAACCCAGCTATCAAATGGACCGGTAAAGGATTTATCAATCGCCAAACTCTGCGGGTCAGAGACAAAATACGCGGTATCTCCATTCTCAAGATGGTAAGCCTTAACAAAATCACGATTAAATTCATAATGAATATTGTCTGTCTTTAGGTTTCGACCATGATAAGGGCCATCAACCAAACTTACGGTATTAAAGTTTGTCTCAGTAATCGCTTTCACATCACCATTGGTTGAGAAATCTGAATCAGACTCACTCATGTAATAAGGATGATCACTATAGAGCAAGCTATCGCCCCCAGAAATGATGCCACTTCTCGGACCCGAATATTGATAGCTTGCCACGTCATAACTGGTTTCATTACGGCCAGAGTCCATTTTAACATCAGCCTTAATGACACGTACTGATGTGCCAATCCAGTGACCTTCAAATTTTAAGAAATAATCTTGGGTGATCACTTCACGCCCTGTTAACTCATCAATATCGTAACTCTGAATATCAAAATGTGGGGAAGTTGGGTCGAAATCCCAACGGCGGAAGAAGGAAATCTTGGTACCTACTTGGCTAATAGCACGTGGTTCAGAGTCATAATTCGCATCACACGCCTGACCACGCTTAGCGATGTAAGCCAGTTTTGTCCCATTCACATCAACCCGACATACGTACTGATGATCATCTAGTGCTGATGGGTTCACTTTGTTCACGATGTTGATGAATGCATCTTCGCTCACATCTGTATTATGGGCTTGAAAATGGCCTATCGCGGTATTGTATTCAGTTATTTGAGCTTCATTGCTGGCCGGTAATGTTAAGGCATAATCCAACATAAAGTATTCAGCTTTATTTTGCTGAATCTTATTAACTGCATAATTAATAAGTTCTTTTGATTGGTAATAACCTTGTACGTTTGGAGTGGCATTGGCATGTGTAGCCGTCATGATAAGAAGAGCACTGATTATCGTTTTTTTCATTATATTCTCTACTTCTCAAAATTTGACGGGGTACGCATGCCTACCCCTTTATTGGAGGCATATTTCACTGCTTGAAGTGTTTCCAACTCACCAGCGCTGATGCTCAGCTGAGTTTGACGGCCATATTGTTTGGTAGCACTATCAGATTGGGAATTCGAAGAGGAATCGCCACCACCACAGCCAGTCAGGATTCCCCCGACAGCTATCATCACTATAATTAATCGGTATTTCATTTTATAAGGCCTTATCGCAAGCATTTCGTAATGGCACTAAATATTGAGCGCTGTTTTATTGGGGGTGGATTATATGTTCAGCATTTGTTCAGGTTCAAGACATTAAATGAATGAATAGGTACAGGAAGGTATTTGTATTTTATAAAAAGTAAAAGAAAGGCAGTTAAAACCAATATATATCATAACCTTAAGGCGCATTGTTATATGCATTTAAAAGGTATCAATTGATTTAATTAATCAAAATTTCCAAATTTGAAAATAGATTAACTATGAAAGTAAGATCAATGCCCTTGTGAAAATATCACAAGGGCATTTATAAATAAGCGTCAAGCTAACCATAAAGTAGTAAATAAAGCAGTTGTTACTGAAGTCACTATTACTGAAGAAGCTGCACTGTCGTAACAAGCTTATCATTCAAGTGCGGGTGAATGATGCCGCCATTTTCAGGGTCGAAATTGTCATAAAAGCTCGGTACTGAGAGCGTCGCCTTCACTTCGGCGCCAAAAAATGGCATTGATGCCTCGGCAGCGGCCAATACATTCTTTGCCCCGCCAGGGCCCGGTGATGTTGATAGCAAAACAACGGGCTTATCTTGATACACTTTTGGCTCAATGCGTGATACCCAGTCAAACAAGTTTTTGTAGGCAGCGGTGTAAGACCCATTATGTTCAGCAAATGAAATCAGCAAAGCATCTGCAGATTGAACCTTATTAAGAAAAGCCTGTGCGAGCGCGGGTTGTCCAAGCTGGTTCTCTTTATCCTGGCTAAACAATGGTAATTCGAAGTCATTGAGATCCAACACTTCGACATTGATGCCTTCCAATTGCGAGGCGGCATAGGTGACAAGTTGTTTATTTATGGAGGTGCTGCTGTTGCTTGCGGCGAAGGCTATCACTTTCATTTTGTCATCCTTTTCAATAAGTATTATTTTGCTTACCAAATAACATTAGCAACCCAATTTAGCTAAGTAAACCTAATAACTCATCTCCCTTGCTTCTATATAACCTTATGAAAAAAGGGGAAAACTATCGTTCTCCCCTTCCACCTATATCAAACCTTCACATTAGAAGGTTGATAACATCATTTTTTAACTCGTGTCACGGTTAAAGCGACAGAATAACGCCTGCAATAGAGGCACTCATCAAGTTTGCCAATACACCTGCAGCAATCGCACGAAAACCCATTTTAGAAATGAAGGTACGGCGCTCAGGGGCTAGACTGCCCAATCCACCGATCAAAATTGCCATGGTTGAAACATTAGCAAAACCGCACAAGGCGAAAGTTACAATCGCCAGTGAGTGCTCGCTAAGCTGCTCTTTCACTTCCATCATTTGGATAAAAGCGACGAATTCGTTAACTACAACCTTGCTACCAATCAAAGATCCCGCGACTAATGCCTCGTTCCAAGGCACTCCAATCAAGAAGGCAATAGGTGCAAACAAGTATCCTAGTATAATTTCAAAGCTCAACTGAATACCGAACAGGTCGCCAACATTACCCAAGAGACCATTAAGCAGCGCGATTACACTGATGAAGGCCAATAGCGTGGCACCTACCGCAACGGCAATACGTACACCTGACATCGCGCCGTCAGCCAAGGCTTCAACCACATTGGTTGCACGAGGCAGTTCAACAGAAGTGATTTCGTCTTCATCGTTGCCCTTGTCGCTTGGTGGTACCATCATTTTTGCCATCAACAAACCTGCTGGTGCCGACATAAATGCCGCTGCAATCAAGAAATTCAATTCCACGCCCAGGGAGGCATAACCCACCAAGGTACCACCAGCTACCGAAGCCAGACCGCAAGTCATCACCGCAAAGAATTGCGAATCACTCATTTTTGTCAGGTATGGCTTAACCACCAGCGGCGCTTCAACCATACCAACAAAAATATTTGCTGTTGCTGATAGTGATTCCGCGCGGCCAGTGCCTAACAAGCGCTGAAGAGCACCACCAATAATATTGATCACCTTCGGCATTAAGCCAATGTGATAAAGCGCAGAGATAAGCGCCGAGAAGAAAATAATAATACCCAGTACATTAATGGCAAAAACAAACCCAACACTACCGGTTGCCAAACCTCCAAACAGAAAACTAATTCCCTGCTGGCCATAGTCGATAACACTGGATACCCCTGCTGTTACTGCATTTAGGACGTCTTTACCGGCTGGGACATAAAGTACCAACAAGGCAAAAATGATTTGCAAACCGAATGCCAGTGAGACTGTTCTGACAGGAATATTGCGACGGTCTGTTGATAGTAGATACGCAATAACCAGAATGGCGAAAATACCCAGTAAGGACGACATGAAAATAGCACCTTTGCTCTAAATGTTGAGCCGCGCATTCTAGAGAGCAAAGGATTGCGTACAAGGTGAGTTTGCTATTGGTTTGTTACACGTCTAATCCCCAAAAACAAAGATAAACATAAAACATTGATTATAAACAACTTAGATATGTAACCTTGCTTATTATTGCTAAATGGAAAAAGTATTTATGCCTTCACGAACAATTATTTGCTAGCGACTGTTGGAATTATCGGCAGTTGCTAGATTTTTACCCAAGGTTTCAGTGCTTCATCCCAATAAGGGGCCTCTCCGATATATTGCTTAAAGAAATCAATAACAGCGCTTATCTTGCGGGGCAAATGCTTACGGCTTGGATAAACAGCATAAAACGGCATTGTCTGATTAGCTGTCCAATCAGGTAGTAACTGTATCAATTTCCCGTCCCGAAACTCATCGGTTAATAAGTAACTGGCAAGATAGGCAACTCCCCAACCGGCAATGGCGGCATCCCTTACCGCTTCTGCCAAATCAACCCGATAGTTACCCGCGACCTTCACCGTTAAAGATTCCCCTTCTTTGCTAAAGTCCCAACAGCTATAGTCTCGCTGACGGCTTTGGTAGGTCACACAATTGTGGCTAGCAAGATCTGACGGATGACAGGGTGCAGCGTGTTCAATAAGATATTTAGGGGATGCGGTAACGATAAAGCGGGTTTCAGCCAAACGCTGGGCAACATAGCCCTCGGGGATATGCTCAAAGTTGGTGATCCACAAATCCAACCCATCAGCCAACATATCGGCTTTGTGATCAAACAAGCTCAGTTCAACCTGTAAGTCAGGGTATAACTGACGCAATTTCTCTATTGCCGGGATAATATGCATAGTGCCGAATGACTGGGACAGTCCCAACCGAATCACACCTGTTACATCATCACGCTCCTGAGCCATCGTATCATTGGCTTCATTGACGGCAGTCACAATCTGTTTGGCATACTCAGCAAAATGATGGCCTGCTTCTGTCAATGTTAAGCTGCGAGTGGTTCGCTGGATCAGCTTTACATTCAAATCACTCTCCAGCACACCTAGCTGCTTACTAACATGGGAAGTTGATACCCCTAAAGTCCGGGCAGCGGCAGTAAAACTGCCAGCCTCAACTAAGGTATGGAAGATGACCATTTGGCTGGCTCGGTCATGGATCATGCTTTGTCCTCTCTACACACCATCCATGGCTTAAATTCCAATATGGAATAAAAAACTCGTCAGTTTACTCCTACAGCGCTGAATGTCACGTTTGGTAAGCTAAGCGCCTCAACCCATACAGAAGACTTATCATTCTGCTTTTTAATCGCCAGTTACAAGCATAGGATTAAGTGCCTATTTGTCATATAGTTAACACAGTTAAATGTTCAGGTCATAACCATGGCAATTCAGGAAAACGCATCTTTTGATGCAATTATTGTTGGAAGCGGGCCAGCGGGTGCAACAGCGGCTAAATCACTCAGTCAGCAAGGGAAAAAGATTCTTGTTCTTGAATGGGGTGATAACTCCCCGCTAACAGGTTCTTTCTGGCAAATGGCAAATATTGCAGCCATCCCTGGCAAAGGCGCTTTTGTTGGCAAAGACCTTTCGTTGCTGATTCGCGGGATCACCGCTGGTGGTAGTTCAGCAATCAACTATGCTGCTGCCATGCTTCCTCCATTTGATATGTTCGACCGTTACGGTATTGATTTACGTGACTCAGCCAAGGAAATGCAGCAGGTTGTGCCCTACTCTCCCCTTCCTGACAATCTCATTGGCCCAAGGGCAAAACGCATCTGGCAAGGGGCACAAAAAGCAGGGATTGAATGGCATAAGCTCGACAAGCTGATCGATGTCCAACAATGCCGAGCGAACTGCCATTTGTGTGGTTATGGATGCCCACATAATGCCAAGTGGACCGCCCGTTATTTCTTGGAAGACGCTGTATCAAACGGTGCTCAACTTATTACCAAAGCAAAAGTCACCAAGGTACTGACAGAGCATCACCATAAACTCGGTCAATATACGGTTGGTGTTGAGTACCAGTATAACGGGGGTGTACACCTGGCTTTGTCAGAGCACATCATTTTGGCCGCTGGTGGGATTGGTTCACCGCAGATATTGCAACAAAGCGGGATTAAAGAAGCCGGACAGCAGTTCTTTATTGACCCTGTCGTGGCAGTGATGGGGGCTGTCGATGAAAAGTTTGAAGCCGGAGAAGTGCCGATGGCTGCCGGCTTACACCTGCCTGATGAAGGTATTGTCCTGTCAGACCTTGCTCTGCCCAAGCCGTTTTTCCATTTGTTCACTGCCCAAGTTGGCCGGTTTGACCGGATGCTATCTGCCGATAACACATTGACCATTATGGTCAAAGCAAAAGACAGCCTGACAGGGAAAATTGGCCCTAATTGGGCGGCTAAGACACTGTGCGATGAGGATAAAGAGCGACTAAACCAAGGGGCAGAAATCGCTGAATCTATTTTGAAAGCCGCAGGAGCCACTCACATCTATCGCACCCATCATTTTGCGGCACACCAAGGTGGCAGTGCCGCCATCGGTGATATTGTGGATAGCAACCTAGAAACCGATATCAAAGGGCTATTTGTCTGCGATGCTTCCGTTATTCCTGAAGCTTGGGGCTTACCACCAACCTTTACTTTGCTTTGTTTGGCCAACAGGCTGGCCAAGCACCTTTCGTAGTTTGAACATAAGCTGAAAGACAGATAATGGATGGGCATGGGGCAAAGCTAGTTTTATCAGACTAATATTACCTTCATGCCAATACTTCTATATTTCATCTTATTATTGTTGCCTTTGCGTGCCTTGGCCTCATTTGAACTCCCAGTCGCCCAGTTTAGTCTGGAGTCAATGACCTCATGGCAAGTGAAGCATTTTGTAGGGCGTACCCAATATGTTGTAGTCCCTTTCGATGGACAACGTGTCCTCAGAGCAACCAGTAACGATAGTGCCACTATTATCACCAAACCAATTCGTATCGATCTCGAAGAGACCCCCTACCTCAATTGGTCATGGCGGGTAGAAGATCAGTTAAGTGGAATCAATGAGACGACCAAAAGCGGAGATGACTTCGCGGCTCGGATCTATCTGGTTATCGGCGATAATTTGCTAAACCCTGCAACGAAAGCCATTAATTATGTTTGGTCCAGCAACCAACCCCGTTATTCACGCTGGAGTAATCCCTTTGCCGGCGAGAAAGTCCAAATGATTGCGGTTCGGGGAGCGACAGACACCATCTCACAATGGCGCAAAGAAAAGCGGAACGTTTATCAGGATCTTATTAATGTGTTCGGTGATAAAGGTAGCGAGCACAAGAACCGCAAGGCCTACCGCTACCTCGACGCCATTGCCATCATGACCGATAGCGACAATAGCGGCCGGGCAGCCACCGCCTACTACGGAGACATTTTCTTTTCGACTAAATAATTGAAACGATGAGAAAAAGAAAAGGTGTAATGGCAAACAAGCAGACGTTCGTTGCCATTACACTCCCTCAAACAGAGGTAAATAGACGAGATTTTAATAAAACATCATCAAAGGTCACACATCCTTCATAATAACAGTACTTGGTACGAAAAACAACACATATCAATAGCAATTTTTAACTTACCATAACTATCAATAAGTTATTTTAAGATTTCATACCACCTGTGGCATATATATGTATATCAGATTTAAAATACACTTTTTGCTATTCTTGCCCATTAACTACAGATTAGATAACTCCTTTTATATATTAGAACCAGAAGAAAACGTGAATTTAGATAAGTAGGGCATAAGTTATTATTTTCAAACAACATCAGAATGTATAAATTATCAACTGAATAATTCTATGAGTGGGTTATTTCTTCGCATTGAGGAACAAGATAGTATTCATTCTGTTCAATCTTCCATGCCCCTCCAC
>NZ_JACSOF010000182.1:0-11659 GCF_014349205.1 Photobacterium sp. BZF1 | reverse complement strand
CATTTACTATTAACATGTGATTAGGGCTTTTTTTTAATTGGCTATTGGCTATTGGCTATTGGCTATTGAACGAGAACAACCCCAGCAATATAAATATTGCTGGGGTTATTTTAAATTAAACAATTATATGTTAATTAAAAAGTGTAGCGTAGGCCCAGACGAACAGTGTCTTCCGCATCAACAGTGCGGATATCACCGTAACCGTCACCGGCATCCAAACGGTTATTCATGTATGACAGGTAACCATACACATTGTCCGCAAAGTCATAGGCTGCAGTCGCTTCGAAGAAGTCAGCCGTTTTGTCACCACCAATTTCTTGATTCTGGTAAGCGCCAATCAGCATGAAGTTATTGTGGAATTTGTACTTCACCGCAAACTCTGTACCGTTGAAGTCATCTTCGTCGTTGTAGCTACCGTTAGTGTATGTCAATGCTGTGTATAGACCACCGCGAGTGTAATTTACACCAGCAATGATTTGGTCTTGATCATCATCGTCATGGACATCATTAGCAGAATAACCTAGTGCAATACCGACGCCCATAGGGAAGCTGTATAGTACAGAAACACCGTAACCGTCTGAATTGTCTTCTTCGCCTAGAATGTAGCTTGCCTGTACATTGGCACCGCCTACTTGAACGCCGTACGCGATAGTGTTATTGACCTGCTCATCACCTGAAGAAATAAATGATTTCTGTGCACCTGTGAATGTTGCAATATCAGACATATCAGAGATTTGTACACCAGCAGTATTCTGACGGCCAAAAGATAGTGCACCCCAGTTACCTTTCAGGCCAGCATACATATAACGCTGATTGAAGCCAGATTCTTTGGAATTGTCACTCGATGATTTGACCGTTTGCTCGCCTTCATAAAAACCGTACGCGGTTAGGCTTTGGTTGATTTCGGTTGAGCCGCCTACATTCAAACGGAAACGGCTTTTGTTCTTCATTGTACCTTCAACTTTACTTCCATCTTCAGTACCATTGAAATCACCACGGAACTCAGCTCGGCCGCCGATGTTCAGCTCACTACCATTCTGGTTATACACATTTGCTGCGGTTGCTGTTGATGCAATACTCGCAAGTGCCAGAGTGATAAGTGTCTTCTTCATTATTGTCTTCCTAATTAGTTAATATAGAGATAATTAAAACGGCAAACATCAATATCTTACCTGCCTAAAAATGTTTAATTGCTTTTTATTTAAAGAATAAGCTTAGGTATCTCATCGATAGCTATGCTTTCTTGCTAAGGAATATAAAGGAAAAGTTTGGGCTGTGATAATCACTTATAGAGGATGGTATCCATCATTTAATTTTTCATCTATCAATCTATTCCACAAAACAAAAAGCCTGCAATTATGCAGGCTTGTTGATTGGATATGTTGTGGTTAAGTGAATTAATTTAAAAAGCCAATAAACCCTTGTAGAATAACAAGGTTTACCATATCGATGAAAAATGCACCAACAATCGGAATAACCACAAAGGCTTGCGGTGACGGCCCATATTGGTTTACTAAAGTCCCCATATTCATAACGGCTGTTGGGGTAGCTCCTAAGCCAAATCCACAATGCCCGGCTGAAATAACGGCAGCATCATAGTTCTTCCCCATCACTTTGAAGGTGACAAAATAGGAGAACAGCGCCAATATGACAGTTTGCACCATAAGAATAATCAAAAAAGGAATCGCTAAATCAAAAATATTCCACAGTTTCAGATTCATTAACGCCATAGATAAAAACAGGTACAAAGAAACCGTACCAATAATATCTGTGGTTTCAGTATCAACGGATTTCGCATCTAACCATTCACAGGTATTGGTGATAACGACGCCGATAAATAATGCATAGACAAAGTCGGGGATCATCAACCAACTGATATCCATACCACTCACAGACTGATGCGCATATTTTGCCCCAGTCACACAGCAGATAATCATAAACAGGTTAATTAGTACTTTCTTAGCTGTTACCCGCTCTACCTTGGTATCGATATAGGTAACAATTTCTGGCATCTGCTGCTGATTTTGCTGTTCACTAAATTCACTCGATAGTTGGTTTCTGCTTATCAAGCGTTTACCAACAGGGCTGCCAATCAAACCACCCATCACCAAGCCAAAGGTCGCCGCCGCCATTGCAATTTCCAGGGTATGTTCTATGCCAAAGCTATCGCTAAACGTCTGCGCCCAGGCTGCGCCTGTGCCGTGCCCCCCAGATAGAGTGATAGATCCTGCAATCAACCCCATCAACGGCTCCAAACCTAGCATTGTCGCTAACCCAACGCCCACGCCATTTTGCACTACGATATAAACCGACGCGACGAGCAGGAATAAGAATACCTTGGCTCCCCCTTTAGCTAACTGCTTAAAGCTTGCTGCCAAACCTACGGTACTGAAGAACATCAGCATCAAGGTGTTTTGTAACGGGAGTTCAAATTCAATGCTGACGCCGTTGAAATGCAAAGCGGTAATGATACTGGCAACAACCAAACCACCAACTATGGGTTCGGGAATGCTAAACCGACGAAATACTGATATGTGATTATTAATCAGTAAACCAAGTATCAGTACACATATGGCGATTAAAAAAGATTCCAGAGCACCAATTGAAAGAAATGTATCCATAGAGCCTCGAGCGTTGTGTTTGCATGTTGTTGCATTAAATGAGGGTGTTTTAAGTCATTAATAGTTATCTTTTGAACGGACAAAAATAAAACAGGAAGGTTGTTTTCACTCCCTTCCTGTTTTACCGCAATACCTGTAAAGCTTTATTTCATGTAATTAAATAAAATATCGTTGTCTTCCAAAGCGGTACATAGCCCCGTGGAGATTGTTTCATCAATACTTTGGTTATATTGGTCATCCCAATTAACCTGTGCTTCAAATTGACCGTCATTGGTTACAACCATTACATCAGTAGTACTGTAGCCGTTGTTAAACAAATCATTTTTAAACCACAAACGTGACATCTTACTTTGCAGAGCACTGTCTTTGCTACTTAATGCCAGCATCTTCTCTTCATTGACGTTGTATTTCTTATTGAAGACAAATGGTAACTCAGAGCTATTACACGCTTTACCGGCAATACAGCCAATAGATTTAAGCGTATTGTTAATCGGGCTAATTATACCTAATGGATCTTGTGAGATATCCTCTGGGAAATCCAAGTCCAGCGGGTTGACCGAAAAACTGGCATTAAAATCATTTTGATATAGAGTCACTGGCGCCGCTTTTTGCTTCTGCGCCACACTGTAAGAGGCACAAGCATAAAGCACATCATTGAGTAATCTATGATGCTTGGTAATATTACCTAATGCCCCATCATCCAGTAATTGCTTGTCATCATTTGGGGCATAATCAGCAATTTTCAGCGCACCTGATGCCGTGTTGTTGAATAAACCAAAGAACAAACGGGGAATAATGTTGTACAGGTTTTGACGTATTACATAGTCTTTACCTGCTAACTTTAATGTTAGTTTTAAGCCTTGTAAATAGATAACCTCTTCATCAGACAGTTCGACGTTATCAATTATGTAATCAATAAGAGTTGAGATTTTTATATTTTCATCAAACTCAGGCAACAACAAATGTTTACCATCATCATCAGCTAAATTAAGTAAAAACGTTAAATCCAACACAGAGGCAAACTTGCTTGAATCATACTTGTTATAGCTCAGCACAGTCGGCACTTGAAATTGGGTCTTATAAGGTTGTTCTACAACTTGTGCTTGCTGACTACTTTGTTCATCTTCACCATCGAGTTCAACATATGGTGCATAGGGCATGACAGCCGATGTATTAGGATCCGAGGTCAGCCAGCCAATCAACTGTTTATCGGCTCGCTTGGCAATTTTTTGTACCTCTAATATTTCTTCTTTAGACAAGGCTTCCAGCGGTTTTTGATATTGAGTTAAAGCGGAATCAGTAACTGTCTCTTTTACCGTTTGTGCTGCTTCAATATCTTTCAGTGCCAAACCAATTGGATTGCTTTGCATAATAGCCCGATCAAAATAATCAAACTGTTTGTTATCTTCGTTGGCAGTAGTTTGCTGGATGATGCCGATAGACATAGCACCCGCATCTTGGCCGAACACCGTGACATTGGCGCTATCACCACCAAAAGTATCGATATTATTTTTCACCCACTCTAAAGCGCGCTTCTGGTCACCAAGACCAAAGTTACCACCTGCAGCATCATTAGTATGTAAGCTACCCAACAAACCCAAACGGTAGTTCAAGCTCACTGCAATGAATGGTTCTGTACGCTCGCCTAATGCAGTATCCGAGACACTTTGGGCAACAATAACGTCACCACGATTTAGCTTGTGCGAGCCAGAGCCAGTTTCAAATGAGCCGCCATGGATGAATACATAAACAGGGAGCTTTGCATTGGCATCCACATTTGCTGGGCGCCAAATATTGAGGTTAAGACAATCTTCAGATTGCGTTGCTGTACTCGCACTCGTCTGCGGACAAGTATTACCAAATTCTTTAGCAGAAATATCCCCTGACAGGTTTACTATTCCACTATGCTGAAAACGATTAGCCTCTGCAAAACGAATACCTTTATAGGCTTCGATTTGCACTTTCTCGGTGTCACCATGGATATTGCGGATTTCAACCGTTTCGCTAACGCCGGTTACGGTGGCATTATCAGCATACACGACCGCGCCTTTATCGGTATTTTGGTTGTTATCTTTATTGTCACTACCACAGGCAGCCAGGCCAATAGCAATTGTTGTTGCAGCCAAGGTTTTAGTAAACAGCTTCATAGATGTCTTCTTGTAGATATAAATGAATTTCAGTTGATTAAAATCGATGCTCAACGTGCTAACAAAATGCCACTAGCCCGTGAATGAGGCGTATTATAAGAGGTATCACCTAAAGCCTGTAATCTGTTATGTAGGATGCCATCCACTGTTTATTTTCCATTATTTATCTAATAGAATCAGTAATTTATACGAAATAAACGGCTAATCGATTTTTCCATTTTCATCATGGTCGCTGCCTTGATGGATAAACTTTTTCATTTTTTCGACCAGTGATTTGTCGACTTCTATAAATGTTTTCTTAACAGATGCAGCCAATTGTTTGGGATCAGCATGATTACGCCAGTTCACACGCCAAGTGTCATAAATGACATCATTATTGTGGGTAACTATTTCCGAAAAAGTGCTGATCCGGACCTCAGCACTGTCTATGGAAAGCCCTGTTTGGCTCAACGCTTTTTTACTCAAGGCTAGCGCCGAATGATATGTTTCGGCCACTACATAGTCGGCACCTGCGTTCTTCAGTTGAAAATAGTGTTTTCTGTCATAGGCTCGAGCAAGTACATAGACTTCGGGGTAAGACTGCTTAACAAAAGTGACGATATTGACCGCTTCTTCGGTATCATCAATAGCAAGCACCAGCATACTCGCTTGCGCAATACCCGCTTTTTGCAACATCCTTAACTGCGAAGCATCTCCGAAGTAGCCTTCGATATCGACACTACGTAGGTTACTGATCCGCTCAGGCTGTCTATCTAACACCGTTGTTTTTATCCCATTAGTCACCAACAGTCGATTAACAACATGGCCAAAACGCCCGACGCCTGCAACAATAACTGGACCAGTGCTATCAAGATCCTCTTCGAGTGGGGTTTCAACTTGAACTGTTTTGTTTACCACCAACCGCTTTTCCAGCCAATAAAACATGCCTGGAGTCAATATCATCGATAAGGTAATAACCAAAGAGAGGAGTTGGGATAATTCATTAGTCAAAGCTTGGCTTTGGAGCGCAAAACCTAACAAGACGAAGCCAAACTCACCAGCCTGAGCAAGGCTTACGGACAGTAATTTACCGTCCTTTGGCGGTAGCTTGAATAATTTAGCCAAAAGCCATAACACAACAGCTTTGATAGCCATGACAGATAACGTAATGGCAATTACCTCAACTGCATGGTCTGTTAGTAGAGTAAAGTTAATATTCGCACCAACAGTGATAAAAAACAGCCCTAGCAACAGACCTTTAGATGGCGCAAGATTGGCTTCGATTTCAAACTTAAATTCGCTATTTGCCAACACCATCCCGGCGAGGAAAGCCCCCAGCGCTGGTGAAAGGCCAACGGCTGTCATCAAACCGGCAACACCAACAACCAACATCAACGATGCTGCAATGGAGATTTCACTCACGCCTGCATTAGCCACAAACCGGAAAAATGGTCGACAAAACACATGACCAATCAACAGCACCAGAATGATTGTGACGGCAATCAACAAACCATGTTCGCCTCCCGACAGACCATCAATGAATGACGTTGAGGCATTTGCTGCGTGTGCAATCGATTGTCCAGCGTCTACATTTAGCTCAGTTGTGGTCGGTGATACCAGCCAAGGAATGACTGCAATAATTGGAATAACCGCGATATCTTGAAAAAGTAAAACAGAAAATGCACCACGCCCACCTTCGGTTTTATTCAGTTTTTTTTCTTCCAGCGTTTGCAACACAATCGCCGTGGATGAAAGGGAGAAGATCATGCCGATGGTCAAGGCCATTTGCCAAATCAGACCCAGTACTATCCCAACGAGCATAATACTGATACTCGTCAATAAGATCTGTAAGCCTCCAAGTCCGACCAAACGATAACGCAACTTCCACAGTGCTTTTGGGTCTAACTCGAGTCCAACCAAGAACAGCATCATTACCACACCAAATTCAGCAATATGCTGGATCCAGTGTGTTTCTTCTCCCACCAAACCAACGACTGGGCCAATGACAACGCCGGCAATTAAATAACCCAGTACCGAGCCCATACCAAACTTTTTGGCAATAGGCACAGTGAGGACTGCTGCGGATAGATAGATGAAAATATGGAATAACAAGGAACTCATAATGTGTACTCAGTAAGGCTAGAAGCCCGAACCCACCTGAAAATACAGTGCGCTGTCCCCTTCATTAAAGGCCACGTCTACCCCCATATGTATTCCGTAACGACGGGCAATTTGGTAACGAAAACCCACCCCATAGGCATCGGTACTGCTCTCAGTGGTAGTAAGTGGGTTTTGCAGCCATCCTTCGTCTTTTGCCTTACCAGCACCGTAAAAGCCCGACACTGTCCAACGGTTATCGATGTGGTACATCAGCTGAGCTTGTAGGGTGGTCACTTCATCACCTTGGTAACGAAAGGCAGAGACCCCGCGTAAGTCTATATAAGGCTTAGATAGCGGTGGCAAAAACCATTCATCGGTTTTCAGGCTTTGGTGTTCACCGGCGACGGCCAGCGTCCACTTATTATTCAGCGGGATGTACCCTTCCCCCTCCAGCTTAAATTGGTCATATTCATAATCGCTGCCAAGTTCCTCGCGATACAAGTCATATTCAGCATTAACCACAAACCCATTCGTGGGATAAAACAGGTTATCAATAGTTTCATACTTGGCTAGCAGGCCAAGGCTCGACATATTGGTTTCCTTGCCCATAAAACCGGTCAGGAATTTATCCACAACCGGATTCGATGACTCCACGGTTGAGCGAGAGTAAAACTGCTTAACCCCCAACAGCAAAGGGGAATCCCCCACCCTGAATTCAGCCTTTTGCAAAATCACCAAGCCGGTAGATTTGGTATCAAAAGCCAATTCATAATCATTGCCCAACAGATTGATATTGTCATAAATATCGATATTGGCATTACCGTAGCCAATTGCCCCAAGATAACGGACTTTATCTTTATTCCAGGTCCGACGGTGGGCAGCAAAAGCGAGCCAAGTACCATTTTCTGTCCCGGCAGCACCAACTACAGTCACCGCTGGCGGAATGAGCTGAGCCCCACCCTCTAACGACTGCTGAGCCAGTTGTTTACGCTGTTTTTTCTCTGATTCCGATTCATGAAGAAAGATCCCCATCGCACCACCACCATAGCCAACCGCAGGTTCTGTGATGATGATCGGCACAGGTAGAAATCCATAAGCGTTTTCTGCAAGGTAATCTCCCATGTCAAATTTACCGTCGACAGGATCAGTAAATGAGATGGCGTTTGCTGCTGGAATAAAAGTCATGGCTGCACTTGCTAAAGCAGCCATGGAAATAAACTGTTTGGACATGAGAAATAAACTATGAATGATAAATATTCAGAAAAAGACTTTCATTAATTGAAAGCCTGTCAGTATTTGAAAAGGTTTAAGGCTTGCCATTCCTAGTACCGAAAACGTTAGCATTAACGCTGGCACCATTTTCTTTGCAAACGCACCAACCAAACTACTGAATTGACGACTCATTTTAAGCAACCCTCTGTAATTTAAAATTACTTTTCGGGAAAAAAATATCGTCCTGAGCAGCAATGGTTTGTAATTCCCACTCATTTAGTTGGTAGGTTTTCTGTAATACAGCAAAGCTGGCATTATTACAAAAATCAAAAGCAATCCGTGAGTTTTGGGTACTCAGATATTTGCCCGTAAATAAAGCCGAGATCAAGTCACCCATACCAACGGGTTGCTTGGCGAAAGTTAAATATGGACGTTTAGCCAACCATACTCCTTCATCAGTGGCCATCATCATAGTGAATTTGTCTTTACTGACGCTATGAAGGTGCTTGACCACAACCAGTTTGGGGCCTTTATCCAATGCCTCCTTGCAAGCAGCAACGGCATCTTGCAAGCTATTGATCTCCATACCTGTAAACTGAGTCAACTCATACTGGTTAGGCACAATGATATCCGCCATTGGCATGAGCCGGTTAATCAATACATCCGCTACCCCCGGCGCAACAATACACCCTTTTGCTGGGTCACCCATTACAGGGTCGCAGGTATAGATAGCCTCTGGATTATGCTTTTTTACCCGCTCAACCGTGTTGATAACGGCATTACACTGCTCAGCACTGCCCTGGTAGCCAGAAAGTACAGCCTGACACTCTGGTAACTTACCTATATTTTCAATGCCATCCACAAGCTGAATGATCTCTTCGGCGGCAAATGCCTTGCCGGTCCACCCTTCTTTATATTGGGTGTGGTTTGAGAATTGCACGGTATGAATCGGCCAGACATCAAACCCCATACGCTGAAGCGGGAATACTGCAGAACTATTTCCTGCTTTTCCATACACAACATGCGACTGAATAGACAGAATACCAGACATATGACCACCAAATATAATAAGTGAGAACGGATGATTGCTTTATAGCCTTCATGCTAAGGCGGCATAGAGTAAAGATACTACCGATAATCTTATAATCGTTTATGTATGATGAAACCCGTCAGTATTAGCAGTTTGAATGATTGACGGGTGACATCCGTCAAAAGTGATTATTAGAATATTAACTCTGACCTTATTATTTTTCACGAACCGGAGCACAAGACATTTATTTATTGCTCCTTTATTTATTCAAGCTCTATTGCAACGAATATAAACCTTCAATAATTAACTCGGTAAAAAGCGATGACATTTATTCAAAACTTAATAAGTAGCTCGCCATTTATTGCCCTATTTTTGACATTAGCCTTTGGTTATTTGATCGGTAAAATTACAATCGGTCGATTTGTACTAGGTGGTGTTGCAGGTACTCTATTAGTAGGTGTACTTATTGGTCAATTTGGCGTTCATATTGATCCAGGCGTAAAAAGCATTTTCTTTGCTCTCTTTATTTACGCTGTCGGTTTCCAAGGTGGCCCCCAATTCTTTAGCGCATTGAGCTTCCGTACCGTCAATATCTTACTGTCAGCAGTAGTGATGACAGTCACAGGCCTACTTTGTGTGCTAGCTGCGGCTGTGATCTTTGATCTTGACCGTGGTACAGCTGCAGGTCTTGCTGCAGGTGGTCTAACCCAGTCTGCCATTATTGGTACCGCCGGTGATGCCATTGCCAAGCTGTCAGGCTTGACGGCTGAAGCCAAGCAACTGATGCAAACCAACGTGGCTGTAGGCTACGCTGTGACCTACATCTTCGGTTCTCTGGGCCCAATTTTGATGGTGACCTGGATTATTCCAACCATCATGAAATGGGATATCCGTGGCGAAGCGATCAAACTGGCTGAAAAAGTATCTGGCGGTAAACCAGAGTTGGCTCCTGGCGAATTTAATGCCCTAACGGATCTAGTCACTCGTGCTTATCTTGTTGATGCTAAAAGTAGCCTACAAGGTAAAACCATCGCTAAAGCCAATGAAAAGCTAATCGATATTGCCATTGAAGTTATCGAGCGTGACGGTCAGAGCCTAGATATTGATAAATACACCCCTATCCAAAATGGTGATGTGGTTATCGTGACAGGCCGCCGCAACCAGGTACGTGAATTTGCCCAAGACATTGGCCGCGAAGTTCCTGTACCAGCGGGCATCGAACTAATTGAAGAGAACCGCCAACTTATTGCGACAGATTCGAAGCTAATCGGTAAAACACTAGAGCAAGTTAAGCGTGAATCAAATGCTGATATCACCCGTGGCGTGTACATCACTGGTTACCAGCGTGGCGGTAATAACATTGAAATTACCCCTGATTTGGTAGTGAAGAAAAACGATGTTATTCAGCTGACTGGTTCAGCCAAAGATATCAACCGTGTTGAGAAAAACATCGGTAAGCGTCTGGGCTCTGCATTTATCACCGACTACGTGTTCTTCGGCCTAGGTATGGTACTGGGCCTGTTGATCGGCATGATCAGCTTCAAGATCGCTGGTATCCCTGTGACTATCGGCTCCGGTGCTGGTTGTTTGATTTCAGGTCTAATGGTTGGTTGGTTGCGTAGCCGTAACCCACGTGTGGCTTCATTCCCACTGGGTGCTGCCAACTTCATTCGTGACTTTGGTCTGGCTATCTTCGTCGGTATCGTTGGTCTAGAAGCCGGTCCTCAAGCAGTTGTAGCTGTTAAAGAACATGGTTTGAGCCTTCTACTACTAGGTGTCGGTGTCACACTGATTCCACAAATCGTTGCTTTCTTCTTCTCATACTATGTGCTGAAGATTCGCAACCCAATTGAAGCACTTGGCTGTGTTTCTGGTGGCCGAAGTGCTAACCCAGCCTTCGCAGCGCTACTTGAAAAAGCAGGTAACTCAACACCGGTATTCACTTTCACAGTGACTTACGCTGTAGCCAACGTATTACTGACGCTCTGGGGCCCAATTATCATCGGCATCATTACTAAAAACGCCGGTATGTAACCCCTACCAAATAATTGAAAAACATTAACTCGAAACTTGAGAGTGCCATTGGGTCGGCCAATGACACTCTTGCAAAGAGAAAAAGATTATGACGACTGAAACTAAAACTATCGACTTTTCAAAATTTGCAGACCTAAGCCCATTCGAATTGAAAGACAAACTGATCGAAGTGGCACAAACGGTTCCTGATCGTACCCTGCTTGATGCTGGCCGTGGTAACCCTAACTTCCTAGCAACCTTGCCACGCCGTGCCTTCTTGCGTCTGGGTGACTTTGCCCTTGAAGAGTCTGAGCGTACCTACTCTTACCTAAACGGTGGTTTCGGTGGCATTCCTGATGGCTACGGTATTGTTGAGCGTTTTGACACCTTTGCTAAGCAAAACGCTAACGCAGAAGGCGTGAAGTTCCTACAAAAAGCATTGAGCTACACCAAAGACCGCCTAGGTATCGACAAGCAGGAGTTCCTTAACGAACTTGTAAATGCCTTCCTAGGCTGTAACTACCCAGTGCCAGACCGCATGCTGACCAACATCGAGC
>NZ_JACSOF010000181.1:0-11739 GCF_014349205.1 Photobacterium sp. BZF1 | reverse complement strand
TTAGTGCGGTGCATGACACCTTTACTGCCAACGGTGACAAACTTCCTTGCTTCTCTTAGCAAGGTAGCGTCAATCAACAATGAAATGATGCCGAAGAACATAATGGCACCCGCCAAAACTGCGGCAACACCTGTTTGGCGTGATTCAATACTGCGGTATAGCGAGGTTGATAACACTTCATAGTTAACCGGAAGGCCAAGGATGTAGGAAACACCGAACTCACCAAGCACCTTGGCAAAAATCAGTACGCAAGCAGACATCAATGCTGGCAGCATCAAAGGCATGATGATCTTGAATGTAATCGTGCGGCTAGGTGCCCCGAGGATACGGGCCGAGTCTTCAAGTTGGGTGTCAAATGAGCGAAGGGCATTGCCAAGCAACAAGATCACAAACGGAATGTAGTTGAGTGACAAGATGATAATTATCGGTAATTCGCCATAGGCCATCCAATCAGCAGGCTCAATGCCTAAGCTTTCTAACCACCCTTGCTGGCCGCCCGTAGAACGGTTTTTGAAGATGGTTGTCCAGGCCATGGCAAATGTCCAAGCTGGCAACATATAAGGGACAATAAGAGCTGTGGCGAACCATTTTTTGCCAAACATATTGCTGCGGCTAACCAGCCAAGCCAGCACACTACCTAGCGAAAGGGATATAACAATTACACCCAATGCAACGCGCATTGTGTGGGAAAGGGGTTGCCAGAATAGTGATTGGGAAATAGGGGACAGCAGAGCTCGATTAATGTAGTAATCTGTCCAGCTTCCAGTGACATCACCAATTCGTCTTTCATCGCCGAACTGAACCTGAAAAGCGTCCAGCAACAATGAAAAAACAGGTACAGCGATGAAATAGGCAAAAATTACAGCCAGTACAACACCGATTAGCGTGGTCGGCGTTTGCATCATTAACCGTAAGTGATAGCGCATGGCAAACCAGCGCGAATATTGGTTGGAACCAACTGTCCCTGTAGGCAAAGCGTTCAAAATATACCTCGTTCATTCGTTTTGCACAGCTGTGCAATTGCTGTGAATACTAGGAGGGATATATGTTGTTTTGATAGAAGATTGATGACATTGCAATGAAAAGCTGAATGCATGCTGAACAGTTGCGGGCTGTCATTTAACTGAAAAATAGTTACTGCGTGGATCTACCCAATGACAAAAGATCTGGTATTATCGTTATCAGCATTGAACATAACATTAGGAGATAAAGATGATTGTATTACGTACCCACTCGGCAAAGACTGCGAAGCAAACACAATAAGCGCTTTAGATCTGATATTGACCAAACAAGCATCAGCGACATTGAACTAACCGCTTTACCACTTCCTTTCTTTTGCCCGGTGTTATCAACCCGGGGTCTATCTGTATTTATTTGACCCTAAATTCTCTTTGATACGCATTTTCAGAGCCAAAACTGATTAGTGGCCTGTGCGTGGGGAAAATAATGAATTCTACTATTACACTTAGCCAGCTTGGTTGGCAGCCAGTATTTCAACAGCAACTAACACTTGAAGATTACGAACAAGCTAAAATTGCCCGTATTTTAGCCCATCACCGAAATGGTTATGCCTTACAGACCGAGGACGGGCCGGTCACGCTTGAGATCCATCATTCGTTACCCTCAATGACTGTAGGGGACTGGGTACTTATTGACAGTAATAACCACTTTGTTCGCCTGTTGGAGCGAGTTTCGTTATTTAGCCGTAAGGCAGCAGGTGCCAAGATAGCGGAGCAATACATTGCCTCAAACGTCGATACGTTATTTATCGTCTGTTCGTTGAACCAGGATTTTAACTTAAGCCGCATTGAACGTTATTTGGCGATAGCGCGGGAAGCCAATGTTGAGCCTGTCGTTATACTGACCAAAGCGGATTTGTGCCAAGACAGTGAAGAGAAACGTCAGCAAGTGCAGGCACTCGATTCTATGTTGGTGGTTGAGGTGCTCAATGCGTTAGATACATCTTCGTATAGTGTATTGGAGTCATGGTGCCGCCTAGGTAAGACTATCGCTTTCATGGGATCGTCAGGGGTGGGTAAATCTACCCTCGTAAATACCTTGATGGGTAACGAGGTGCAGCAGACTGGTACTATCCGTGAGGATGACAGTAAAGGACGCCATACGACTACGTCACGCTCATTGCATTTTATGCCATCGGGTGCGGTGCTGATTGACACACCTGGAATGCGTGAATTACAACTAACTGATTGCGAGAGTGGGGTTTCTGAAACATTTGCTGATATTGAAGCGTTAAGCCAACAGTGTCGTTTCAGTGATTGCCAACACCAGTCTGAACCAGGTTGTGCTGTTCAGAGAGCACTAGCAGTTGGAGAGATTGATAAGCGACGCGTACAGAACTATTACAAATTACTGGCTGAGCAAGCCCGCAATACAGCGACCTTAAGTGAGCTTCGGGACAAAGATAAGCAGCTAGGTAAGATGTATCGTTCGGTACAAAGTCAAAGCAGGCAGCGCAAAAAAGGGTATTAACCTTAGTTAACCGTATTAATGCGTATAAAAAACCTTGTCGGTATGTTTACCGACAAGGTTTCTTTTATGCCAAGTAATAATGAGTAAAAATATTAATTTGCGATTGACGTTTTAGCTTGGCTTTCTTTCCTGCTTGCCCAGTAACCAGCCAGAAGTGAGCCAGAGATATTGTGCCAAACCGAGAAAATAGTACCGGCAATTGCGGAGGCCGGTGAGAAGAATTTCATTGCAAGCGCAGTCGCCAGACCTGAGTTCTGAAGACCTACCTCAAAGGCAATGGTGCGGCATGTCGATTCGTTGAAACCCAGCAGGCGGCAACAGTAGTAGCCTGCGGTTAAGCCAAAGCCGTTGTGCAAGATAACAGCAAGCGCAACCATCGGGCCCACCTGATTGAGATTCTCTGCGTTTAGAGCGACAACAATGGCAATAATTAATACGATGGCAGCCATTGATATAAGAGGAAGTAAAGCATTCACCTTGGCAACGGCTTTGTGTGCAAACGTATTGATAACTACACCGATTCCGACAGGTAAAAGGACAATCTTCACTAAGCTCATTAGCATGGCAGAAACTGGGACATCGACAGTTTCACCAACCAATAACTCAACCAACAATGGGGTAAGCACTACTCCCAACAGGGTTGAAATAGCAGTCATTGAAATGGAAAGAGCGACATTCCCTTTCGCTAGAAAAGCCATGACATTCGAAGACGTTCCTCCGGCAACACTGCCAACCAATACCATCCCGACGGTCAGTTCTGTGCTAAAGCCTAAAAGGAAACTAATCAGCAATGCTGTGAGAGGCATAATCAAAAATTGCAGCACCACGCCAACACCCACTGCCTTTTTATGTTGGGCGACATTGAGGAAATCTTTGGCTGATAAGCTTATCCCCATCGACAGCATGATGATGGTCAGCAAGGGAACGATTTGTGTTTTTAGACCGACAAATAAACTGGGTGAGGTATAGGCTATTACAGCGAAAAGAATGGCCCAAACGGGAAATAACTGAGTGATCCTTCCTATCATTACAACTTCCTTAATATTCTGACGTTATTTTTATATAGAGGCTTTAAATGTGTGACAATTATATTTTCACAAAGCTTATTGATAAAAAAGACGAAAAAGAAATACGGTTATAGATTCTATCATTGTTGCCACTTGGCTCTGTAAGTGCCGGATTTTTCGGTTTTTGGTAGAGATATATTTAATGTACTCCCACTAATTACAGTGGTTAATTTTGCAGGGGCTAAAGATGGGGCAGGAAAGTGCCACTGTTTAGTGGCACTTTTACTGGTATAGATTGACTGTGATTAGATCTTGATACCCATGTTCTTATCGATAATTTTTTCTAGTTGACCGTTTTCTTCTAGCTTGGCAAGGACAGCATTGATACGTGCTTTTAGTTCATCGTCTTTAGGCATCATGGTTGCGATGGTTGACTCTGTAAACTCAAAGCCTGGCATGGAGCGGCACAATTCGTCATGGTGACGAGCGCGGTAGTCGGCTTCTACTGAATCTGGGATCATCAGATCTACAGTTCCATCAATAATACGGTCGTAGACATATTTATTAGTCGGTTCGACATGAAGTTTGGCTTGGTTGAGGTTAGCACGTGCAAAAATAGCGTTGGTACCGCCTTCGTTGATGATAACTGTTGTTGCTGGTTGGTCGATTTTCTCAAGCGAGTCGAACTTTTCGACATCTTCACAGCGGGTAATTGGCGTTTTGCCATAGTTATAGTAGCTGTGGGAGAAGTAGGCGTATTCCTTACGTGCATCCGTCACCGAAATACCGCTCATACCGACGTCATATTTATTGTTTTGGAAATCTTCCATTAGCGTTGGCCAACTGGTTGGCACGAGCGTTAACTTAACCCCAAGCTCTTCAGCAATTACAGCGGCTAGATCATGTTCAATACCCACATAACTGCCGTCGTGTAGCTTTTCGGAAAACGGCATATAGTCACCAGTCACACCGATACGGATTTCTTGATTTTGTTCAATACGATCAAGTGTTTCACCTGCAAAAGCAGAGGCGGTTGCGAGGCTGAGTGCGCTGAGAAGTGAAGTAGTGAGTAATGTTGGCTTCATGTTCAGAATCTTATGTTGTGTGTAATTAGGTGGAAAAAAGTCTAACTGGGCCGTGGTGAGCCTCTGATTGCTTTCCTGCTCAACATAATCGAACCACCGAAATAGTACAAGATAAAATGTCAATATCAGTGCGGTTTTTTGGTTTTTTGTGTTGTGTAAATCTTGGTTTACGGTTGTGGTGTTGTTTTAAGCAAAATTATGCTATTGAATGTTATCTACATCAATATTTGATTATGCAATCAATAAGACGATGTTGTGTTGCATGTTTAATCCTTATTTCAATTGATAGATTTATGTTGTTAGAGAGTTTGCAACGCTAGGTATTGAAGAGGAAGGAAAGGATGGGTGTGGCTGTGATTATGCTGATGGGGCTACTTGGGGCATTCGCTGCAAGTTTCCTGAATCTGCCGATGGGAGAATTATTCGGTGCCACCCTTGTTGTTATTGCATGCCTTAAAACAACCGGGAAAAAAATCAGGCTTCCTGGATTTGTCATTTTACTCGTCCAGATAATTTTAGGCGTAAGTATAGGAATGACTGTACAGCTGACTCAACTAGTCGCTGCTTTCTCTCCAATGCTATTGGTAGGCTTGATTCTATGTATGCTTTCCCAAACGATGGTCAGTTATCTATGGCTGAATAAAAAAGAAGGCTGGCGGCCTTTTGAGTCTCTGCTCGGGGCCATTCCTGGTGCACTAGGTGCCATTTTGGTTTTAAACGAGGAACAAGAGAAGCCGTCACCTAAAGTGATTGTCTCTCATACGGTGAGACTATTGATGTTGGTGGTTTTAGCTGGGTTTATAGCCGCACAAGGGGCGGAAGTTCTTCCAAAAGATGCTGTATTCCCATTAAGTTGGGCTGGGCACTTGATTGCTATCGCGGCAATGAGTTTCTTACTTGGTAAATTGACCGGCTATCTCGGGTTACCTGCACCATTTATGGTGATGGGGCTCTTTGTCAGCCTCGCTTATAATAATTGGCTGCTAGGTGGGGTAATAACTGCCGTACCGAAAGAGCTTATCTTGTTTGCTACGTCGATGCTTGGTGTATTAATTGGTGTCAGGTTGGCAGAGACAACCGCTCGGGAAGCAATCCGCTATTCAAAAGCGGGTTTCATTATCACGGCAATGGGCATTGCTATCACAATTGGCTATGCATTGGTATTTAGCTTTATCACGACAAAAGAATGGGAAGTGTTATTGCTATCATGGTTGCCGGGCAGTGTTGAAGCAATGACTGCTGTGGCGATATTAATTGGCCTTGAACCTGCTTTTGTCGCTATTAATCATGTGATGAGATTAAGCTTATTATACATGCTTCCGAGTGTATGCAAAACACCCCTCCAGCACTTGAGTAGGCGCTAAACCCTAGCCTAGGTCGATACATATAGAGAGAATAAAAAATAAGTGATGTGATTTTCTGGTTTACTGGGTAGATTTATATTTCGGTGCAAATTTAAAAAGTTAGATTTCATATTTCTTGCTTAATTAAGAATGTCGAAATAAGTTAAAAGGTTTTGATTCGGTATTGAGTTTAAAGTGTGAATCTAGTCATTGCTTTGCTAATCGATTAGCGTGATAGTAAGATTCTGCTATCAAGCGTAGGGTCAAATATTAACTTTACAAGGAAACGAATGTTATCAACGGAAGAAAAATCGTATTGTTCCTTATGTGACAACATAACTCAACATTATGTTGTGTTAGTTAGAAAACAACATAAAAAACATGAAAAAGATGCAGAATCTTTTTGGAAAGGCTTTTTTGCTGGATGGTTTTTAGGGCCTTTTATCGCCTCGATGGATGAATTTGAAAGGCATTCGATCTGTTCAGTATGTGGCATGAAGAAAGTTGAGGATTAATAAGGTTATCCGGTTAATCATTTAGTCAGGTAAGATTAATGGTGCTGATACGACTACATATGCTGATAAGGGCTATCGAGAACAGTTGAGAGCGTAAAACATAATAGGAAACAAGAATGTTTGGAATCGCAATAGGTTTTCTTATTCAGCTAGTTTTATGGGTATCTATCGTGATATCCCCTGTTTTACTTTTTATGCTTATCGGTATGGGGGTTCATCTACAAGGGTGGGCTTTAGCGAGTAAGTGGGCTATCCCTACAAGCCTTATGTTAGGTGTATTAGTGGGTGTCTACTGGGCAGAGGTGGTTCGTAGACGTATTGGACTGTTGAATTTTTGGGGAAGTTTGTTCAGAAATTCGGAATTCCGTCACAAGCCATGAAAAGGTCCATCATTAGTGAAGGATGGGGCTGAACGCCTGAAATCTGCTAGTCATTTTTAATGATTGGGCTCAAGCAAGTTGTGAAAATAGATAACTATCGAATTATCTATAGTGTTGTGTCATTCTAGTGCGATATATCAATACTATTGCTGCATAGAAAATGACAAAAACACTGCTTCTACCAATATTTGTTCTTTTATTAACTTCAAATGCTATTGCTGCCCCGAATAATTTCAGTCATGCCAAAGTGTTAGCAAAAGAACATGTCTATTTTGACCAAACAGAAAAAGGGACGTTTTACTGCGGTTGTAATTATACATTTATGGGCAAAAGTGGTGGTCGGGTTGACCTTGATAGTTGCGGCTATGAAGTGCGAAAAAACCAGAATCGTGCCCAAAGGATAGAATGGGAGCACATTGTTCCTGCCTCTAACTTTGGTAGGGCAAGGCAATGTTGGCAGGAGGGTGGCCGTAAAAATTGCGTGAAGTCTGACCCTGTCTTTGCTGCAATGGAAGCTGACATGCATAACCTGACGCCTTCTATCGGAGAGGTCAACGGTGACCGCTCTAACTTCAACTTTAGTCAATTCAATGCTTCTGCTAGCCAGTATGGTCAATGTGACTTCAAAGTTGATTTCAAGAGCCGATCAGCCGAGCCTAGGAATGAGATCAAAGGTCAAATTGCTCGAACCTATTTCTATATGTTTGATCGTTACAATTTACCTATGTCCACTCAACAACAGCGTCTGCTGGTGGCATGGGATAGACAGTATCCTGTATCGCAATGGGAGCTTGAGCGAAACCAACGAATTGCTAAACAAATGGGCCACGATAATCCATTTGTAACAGGCAAAGCGGTTTGGCAAGTGGGCCATAAGAACAGTGGACTTGGGCTAAAAACAGCTTTTGTATCAAAAGAGGCCAATAAGGTTACGAAAGCGGTGAGTCACATCCGTGGCAATAAAAATAGCAAGGTATACCATTTGCCTGCAGGCTGTCCTAGCTATGACCGTGTGAGTCCTAAGAATGTTGTAAACTTCAAGTCTGAGCAAGAAGCCATTTCTGCCGGTTACCGCAAGGCGGGTAATTGTTCATAAAGAATGATAGAGCTTGGCTGGACTATGTTGTTCAGCCAACCTCGTTCTTTTGTTTCTCTCGTAGGGCACTTGCCCCTCTAAATCGCACTTTATCCTTCAAAATAGAGAAATGAGATTTCAATATTTGCATTAACGGCTCTAATTTTAGTGATAGATGCTAAAGTTGAAGTTTGTTTCTAAATGTAATTCCTTATTTGCCAATATTTCCAGTTGTTTGTGTTGGTAAAATCTGTGTGGTTGATATGCCATTTGTGCGCAGAGCAAATATAAGCTTTTCGATAAGCAAACCTAATGATAATTTTGAAATGGTTCAGAATTGTTGATTTGCAAGGGTGTGTATGGAAAGTTTGGTCGTTATTATTGCTGCAATCTTATGGACGGCTGGGCGTTATAGTATCCATACAAAAGCTGAATGGCAGGGTAAATCATGGTTTATCAAAGGGTTGGCAATTACTATTGCAATTGTTCCTGCTACTTTTTTCTATCACTGGGACGCATTGGTAACCTCAGCCTTCCTGTCTAGAAACGAGATTATTGCCTGTGAAATTTCATTACGCCTGTTTCTTATCGTTATGGCAATCCAAAGCCTGATGGGTATAGTGTTTATGGTCAGCTCAAGGAAAAGCGGCCAGAAATGATGCCATCGCATCTATAATGATTTGCTTTGATGGCACCCCGATAACTCTACAGTTATTGCTCCGGTTCCGGATCACTAGAAGAGGGGAGGCTGATCAGGCCAGTACCTGCATCCCGGATCAAATTAACAGGTGAGAGCAAGACACCCTTAACCGCACCTTGTGTTGCTTGCTGAGTAAGTTGTTCACTTTTCTCAACAATTTCATCAGTCTTAGCCAAAATGATAGGCACATCATTGCGGAGTTGTTCCGATTCAGAAATAACAGCAGGTATGGTGCTCTTTCTATATCCTTCACTTTCAATCAACACAACAGGAATGACATCTGTTCGGTAATGTTTTAATTCATTGAGTGCGATGGGGAGGGTTGTACTATTTACTGTCTCTACGGTTTTAAGCACCGAAGGAATAGTTTCGTTGCGTATCGCTTGTACTTCATCTAGCAGGCGTGGCACTTTTTGATCAACTGAGGCGACCGTTTGGTTTACGGCCTCTATAGTTGTTTGCATATCATCGGCCAATAACAGTGCTTGAGGTGTTAACTCTTCAAATGTTTTAGCTAGCAATAACCATTGCTCTATTTCTAATTTATCGGCTGTCGCATTGATGTCTGCCATCATTTGTGGGTAGGTATCAACAACCTTACTGATCGTATTGGTAAATGAATAAATGGTGTAACCCAAATAAAATATAGCGATAGCCAAAACTAGTTGTATCGCTGAGCCTAATCGATTTTGCATGATGATGCCTAAGTACTAAACCTACTTTATTCAATGATTATATCCATTTAATAAAGCAAAAATAGTCCTTGATAACCGCCAATTTCTACTTGAGTGACGTAATTACCTATGTTTCCGTTACTGTCTACGAGGCGCATCGGCTTTTCAAGCGGGATAGTCAATTTCGGGGCTGAGAAATAATCCACATTTTTGCCATGGAAATCGGTACGGTAAAGGACACGCCCTTTGGTGAACTCCCTGGCCAAAACCATTTCTTCCGGTCCACCCTTTACCACATCCCGGTCGGAACGATAGGCAAAATAGGTGTAGGTTGGATCTATTTCAGCAACACCACCTGGAAGATCATTGTGTACAGCTTCGTTCATGGTTGAATCACCTATGATGGTGTAATCAGCAGGTGATGGCGTTTGTGTCGACAGCATTAGCGAAATCGGTTGATAGCCATCCGGTATAACATCTGCGGGGGTACCTAAATCGACACTGAGTAACTCGCTTGGCCGGTAAGCAATGTTTTTTGCCACACCAATTTTCCAAAAGTTATCAGCCGTTGTGTTGTTGCTACCGTAAATATAACTGGAGTTCCACTGGTTGAAAAAGCTATGGGCAAATTGGTAATTCAGGTAGTAGATGGCCAGCGATGAATACTGGTCGTTATTCCAGTTATCTTCTGAGTTGCCGAAATATGCAACCCGACCGTATCGGGTGGTCGCCTGGAAGATAACTTTCTTTCCTTTGCGGGCCAATGCAGAATTATCCCAGAATTTCGATATTCCAGCGTAACCGCTAAAACCTGTTGATGGGAATAGGTAGTGCTCCCTGAGGTACAAAGAACCAGCATCCAGTAAGTGTGACTGACCATTTCGGCCATATAGGTTTGCTGTCCCGATATTTACGCTTATCAGGGAATCAGGCTCCAGAGAAGAAAGGCTTTCCAAGAAGTTTGAGAATTGATTTTGATAGAGTTCAATTGCTTCTTCTGTACCAGCAACTTTGCCAAGTTCCTCTACATTACCTCCTGAAAGAATATGAAATTGATTAGGGCCAATGAGCTTATTGGTATCGTCGTTGTAAGCACCGTTGAGGCCCTGACTTGCCCAGTTGGCAGAATAATATTCGTGCACAGCTTGCAGGTAATCAGAGTTAGAAAGATTTGTTAGTGCCCATGAAGATTGTTGATTCCACATCCGGCCAAAAGGAATAACACGGGATTCCCAGCGGAATCTCGCTGTTGCATTCCTGTTAGTGCGGTTTTTATATTCAGAATTAGACAGGTAATTGTCGCCGTTCAAGTCAGCCGAGATGTCGAACCCCCTGACTTTGCGCCACCTTTCGATCGTTTTTCCATCAGCTGTCGTTGCTGGTGCATCAGCAGGTTTCACCGTCGGGAAGCTATTTTTCAATCTAACTTCTTTCAACCGCGGACGGTGCTCAATGTTATCCCCCTGCCAGATGATTCTGGTGACGTACAAGCGACCGCCATCGCGGATAAACGTAGAACCAAAATATTGCCCGCCGCCGTAACTTTGACCGCTGCCGTCGTGGGTCGTGGCACGAACCCAGTCTGATGGCATATTCCAAATAATATTTTGGTGTTTAGTCATATTCTGTGTTTTGTCGTTTTTGATGTCCAAGCTCGCCCATGATGTGACTAGCCCGTTTGCATCAACTGCTGTCGGGTACTCAATTGTGAAGGTGCCGCCTTGAGCAAATTGAGAAAACTTAACATTGAGCCTGTCAAATTGTTCTGAGTGATAGATATAAAGCGCGCCGCCATTGTCAGCATGTTCAAATACATCGGCATCCCACGGCGGTTGTTGATATAGCCAAAAACCTGCATGGTTGTCACTGGCGGTATAACCCACCACTATGGGTTTACGATTAATAAGAGTGTTTTCACCGTGGCTTTTATCAACCTCTGCCAGAATGGTATCTTCGGAGAAGTGCAAGAAAAAATCTTCGTAGTTTAAACCGTTATTCTCGGCGTAGTTCCTAATATCATTTTCGAGCCAGCCGGCATTGAATTCTAGTTTCTGGTTGTACATATATCCGACAGCATCAATACGTTCGTTGTTTGCTCTATCACCATAGGAACCAAAGACCAAATTATTGTTATCTACTTCCCAGTCAATGACGGAAGCTGCATCCATCGGTATACCCTGTAGAGTCTGTCCTGATTCGTGAAGACCAGGAAGAACAATAGCTGTCGCTGTTGTTGGGGAGTTTGACGCCATTAAATGACACGGCAATAGCGCGATTAGAAGTGACAATCTTTTGGTCATTAAAGTGCTTTCCTCTGCAATACAACATCAAGTCAAAACGCGACTCAAAATGCAAATCAAAACGCAAAGTAAGTATCGACCAGCAATTTGCGTAGATCAAGAAAGTGATAAAAAATAAGTTAACAATGGAATGCTAAAAATTAAAACATAATTAATTCAATGTATTACTC
>NZ_JACSOF010000180.1:0-11761 GCF_014349205.1 Photobacterium sp. BZF1 | reverse complement strand
TCTCGCCTCTCGCCTCTCGCCTCTCGCCTCTCGCCTCTCGCCTCTCGCCTCTCGCCTCTCGCCTCTCGCCTCTCGCCTCTCGCCTCTCGCCAGATTCCTACCTATATCTTGCAAGGTCAATAAGTATTCAGGTGATCTCGGTATAATAATTAATCAGCTCAACCAGCCATACGTCCGATTATGAAGCCCAAACACTCCCTGATTACCCTCTCATTCTTAGGCCTGCTGACCGCCTGTTCCTCTCAGCCGGAGGTTGCCGATAACAGTGATGTGGTCGTGCTTGCCCATGGCCTGGCACGCAGCAGCCATGCCATGTGGAAGATGAAGGATAACCTGGAGCAAGCAGGTTTTGCGGTTTGTACGATTGATTATTCAACCATCGGTGTTGCACTGGACGATATGCTCGATGATACCCGCCAGCAAATAAAAGGCTGTATCTCCAGAGGGGGCAGAACCCACTTTATCGGCCATTCGCTTGGCGGCTTGGTGATCAGGGATTACCTAGCACAGCACCCAGTCGACGCGCAGCAGTTGGGTAAAGTCATTTTCATGGGCACGCCAAACCAAGGCAGTGAGGTCGCTGACCACATGCAGGATAACTTCCTGATGGGTATCGGCGGGGAGGTCAGCCAATCCTTGGTTTCGGGTGAAGAGAGTTTAGGTAACCAGCTACCGGCCCCCGACTATCCAGTAGGGATCATTGCCGGTACCAAATCATCATTCGCGACCAAATCCTATTTCGAAGTGGCCAACGACGGTTTGGTGTCGGTTGACTCGGCCAAGGTTGCCAGTATGGACGACTTTATCGCCTTGAAGGTGAGCCATACCGCAATGCGCTATAGCCAGAGCGTCTCAGATCAGGCAATCCACTATCTCAAACATGGCCAATTCGACCATACCGGTAGTTTACGCTAGGGTCATTACCGAGGCGCGGGCTACCAAACGGCCTGAGGCGGCTGGTACCTGCTCTAGCTGTAGGGGGTTGCCATCGACAATACTCTTAACCCTTCTCAGGCAGTCATCAATCAAGGACTCGGTTGGGTAGCTGATGCAGGTCAGCGGTGGGTAGAGCAAGGTGGCCAGCGGCGAATCTTCCAAACTGATGATCGACACTTCCTGCGGCACCGCAATATTGAACTCCCGCATCAGGCGCATGGCTTCGGCTGCATGGCTATCTCGCTTGACCACCAGCGCGGTATATTTAGTAAAGCTATTGATCAGGGCTAACAAGCCCTGTTCGACATCATTCTTGGCTTCCACCACCAGTTGGCGGTTAAACGGGATCGAGAGGTTTTGCAGCGCGCTGCGGTAACCTTCCAGCATCTGTTGGCTGGCGGCTTCCTCGGCATCATCAATCAGAAGAGCAATCTGGCGGTGGCCCTTGCCAAGCACATAGCGGCAGGCGCTTTCGGTGGCAAAGGCAAAGTTGTAACCACTGACGATACTGCCTTCGATACAGACATTATCGAAATGAACCACATTGGCAGGCTGTGGGCCGGCTAGCTGTGCACCCATCACGATAATGGCTTCACACTGGTCTTGCAGTTCATCAATCACCCGGCGCTGGTCTTCAGCATCGCTGGCGTAATGCAGCAACATGAATTTATTGAGTGATTTTAAACCCTTGGATAACAACGGTAGGTAGTTGGCAACATTGGTCGCTTCAGCCGATGGCAATACGACACCGATATAGTGCGAGGCTTGCTTAGCCAAGTTCTGCGCCGCAACATTAGGCCGGTAGTTCAGCTCCTCGACGGCTCTCAATACCGCCAACTTGCTCTCTTCCTTGACCCCACGCGTGCCACTCAGCACACGGGAGACCGTGGCTTTAGATACATTTGCTAGCTTTGAAACATCAGTGATGGTTGCCATTAATCCGTACTACATCGTTGTTACCCAAAAATTCCCACTGCACCGTACCGTCTTCAATGCCAGCAGACACAGCAGGGGTCTATCATATCATAGTCACCTCCACAGTCATTCGACCATGAAGAAAAACCTCTTTTATCCCGGACAGTTTCCATGAGTTTCCGTACTCATTTCCACCCACAGCAACAGCATTTAATACCCCAGCACCTTTCAGGCTGCCTCAGCGTGCATCGACGGCAGCCATGCCGCCCCGCGCACACCGCTGCTATCACCAAACTTGGCTTTGACTATCTGAGTATTGCATTGCTTTGAGAAAACATACTTTTCAACCGCTTTAGGCAAATCGTTGTAGATAACATCGGCATTGGACAGGCCACCACCAAGTACAATCACATGCGGGTCGACCACGTTAATCACCGAGGCCAAACTTCGTCCAAACGCATCAATAAAGTGATCATAATAGCCCTTGGCTTCCTCGTCACCCATCTCCGCTGCAGCAATGATTTCTTGTGCACTCAAGTTACAGCCAAGACGCTGGTTGAAACGCTCGGAAAAACCGGTTCCGGAAATAAAGCGCTCGATACAATTGTCCTTACCGCAGTAGCAAGGCTGGCTGTTGCCATCAATACGAATATCGTATCCCGGCAGCATATTGTGGCCCCACTCGCCAGCGATGGCATTGGGTCCCATCAACAACTGGCGGTTAACGACCATACCGCCACCACAGCCGGTTCCAACAATGACACCGAATACGGTGTTGCCATTGGCACCAGCGCCATCCACGGCCTCTGACAGCGCGAAACAATCGGCATCATTGGCAATGTAAACATCCTGCTCAAGCGCTTGGATTAAGTCCGACCACAAATCATGGCCATTGAGGACTAAACAGTTACAGTTCTTGATTTTATCGGTCACCGGATCCACCGCCCCCGGTAAACCGATACCAATAGACAGAGGTTGTCCGACGGTTAACCGAATATCGGCAATAAAGGTCAGCAAGTTATCCATGAAGGCCTGATAGCTCGACTTCACTGTTGGAATGCGCTTGCGGAACACCTGCTCCCCATTGGCATCCAGTACCAAGCCTTCGATTTTTGTCCCACCGATATCCAGTCCTAACTGCAACATCTGCCTACCCTCTTTTGTTATTAACTCTGTGCGTTTCAGCATTGCCGAGTATTCTGTGTCAGTAAGTTGCGTTACAAAAAACTCGGCAATAATGAAAAGTGCGGGGATAAAGGTTCTGGTGATGGAAACGGTGAACGAGAGGGCCTGATGTCCCTCTCTAATCTTCTCAGGCGTTGCGACTTCGCGTTAACCAGTATTTACTGCTCTATGATTGGCCTTACTGTACTCGGCGATGAAGCTCGATAAGCTCGGCAACCAACTCCTTGGCCAGCATCGAGGTCATTAAGTGATCCTGGGCATGAACCATGACCAACGTCATTTTGGTTTTACCCTCGCCTTCATCGGCTTCAATCAACTGGGTCTGCACCAAATGGGCCTGGTTGGCAAACTCTTGGGCTTCTTTCATCAAACCTTCGGCTTCGTCGAAATTACCCTGCTTGGCATGGCGAAGGGCTTCATAACAAAGGCTGCGTGATTGACCGGCATTGATGATGATGCCCATGACCTGTTCTTCTAAATCCATCTTGCTCTCCACTTTACAGCGACCCTGCCGCTTGGCAGCAGGGTTTTGTATCACTTGATATAAATAGGTTGTTAGATAAGGTTTAAGCGGTTACTGGCTGGCCTTCCGGCGCCTCTTCTTCCGCTTTATTTGCCGCTTCCTGCTCAAGCAGTTGCTTCTCATAAGCCTTAAGGAAAGGCATATACATCAGGGCTGCTGAAGCCATACACAGTAGACAAAGGATAACTGGGCTAAATGACCAGTTCGCCGCCCATGACGCACCGATAGGGCCGGGCGTTGTCCATGGCGTCAGCGATACCACACGTGCTACCAAATTCAAATCAAGAGCAATGTAAGCCAATGTCGCGTTGATCATAGGAACTAGGACAAACGGTAGGAAGAACAGCGGGTTCATGATAATCGGCGCACCGAACAAGATAGGCTCGTTGATGTTGAACATACCCGGGACAACACCCATCTTACCGATAGTACGCAGGTGGATAGCTTTACTGCGCAGTAGTAGGAACGCCAATGGCAGGGTAGAGCCCACACCACCGATCAATAGGTAGTGATCCCAGAAGCCCTGAACATAGATGTGCGGAATTGCTTCGCCGGCCGCCATGGCAGCTTGGTTTACAGAAAGGTTCGCCATCCAGAACGGGTTCATAATACCGGTCACGATTAGCGCACCATGGATACCGGCAAACCAAAGGATCTGACACACCAATACTGACAGCAGAAGTGCAGGCAAAGTATCAGACGCAGCAACCAACGGCTCAACCAACGCCATGATAGCCTGCGGGATGATCATGCCAGTTTGCGATTCAATCAGCAGGTTCAACGGGTGCAGCGTTAGGATCAACACCATCACCGGAATAAGGATTTCAAACGAACGGGCAACACCGGTCGGTACCTGAGGCGGCAGGCGAATGGTGATGTTATTGCGTTTAAGGAAGGCATACACCTCGGTCGCGTAAATCGCTACGATCAATGCAGTAAAAATACCTTGACCTGAGAAGTAAGCTGTTGAAATCATGCCGTTATCAAGCGGTGCTGCCACCAGCATGAAAGACATGAACGACAGCATACCCGTAGTCAGCGGATCAAGGTCATGGTGGCGAGCCAAACTCGCTGCGACCCCGACCGAGATAAACAGGGTCATTATCCCCATGCTGAAGTTAAACGGCAGCATCAGGGTGTCAAAGTGGCGCTCAGAAAAATCCAGCCATGCGCGGGCAAAGCCCCAGGTGGTATCTTGCGAGAACGGCGGGAAGATAAATACCAGCATGAATGAACCAACAATCATGAAAGGCAGTGCGGCAATAAAACCATCACGAATCGACGTGACGTATTTTTGCTGGCCGATAGCGCCGGCCATGGGGGTGATTTTCTGCTCTATCACCCCGATTAACTTGTCGTATAGGGCACTCATAACGATTCCTTTATTGTTATAGTTCGTGATTAACCGTCAATTAGCGACAGGGCAAAATCCAATACCTTGTCACCCTTCTGCATGCCGTAATCCATCATGTTGATCGGCTCTACCTTGATACCGTGGGCGTCCGCTTTTTTCTGCAGATCCTGCTGCATGTATTTCACCTGCGGGCCAAGCAGCACCACTTCGTAGTTGCCCACCTGCTGGTCAAATTCCGCCGCACCGTATGCTTTGATTTCCGCATCCAAGCCACGTTTATCCGCTTCGGCTACCATTTTTTTTACCAGAAGGCTGGTCGACATACCTGCAGAGCAACACAACATAATTTTTTTCATTTTTAAGTCCTCTATCGAATGATTTCGGTTTGAAATATACGACCAAAGGAAATCATTGGAAACCGGTTTCCGCTCGATCCATTTCTATTTGTGAGAGTGATCACCAGAAAACGCAGAATGTTCTGGCAAAATGTGATCCGTTCATTATTGAGACCGGAAACTGTTTCCAAAGGATTAGCAAAACCTATGAACATTCAAGTGATGAATGTCGCGGCAAGTGTCATCGAACAGCGTATATCGCCATTAGCGAACTGGCTGACACGCAGCAACCACGTTACCGCATTGAGAGACGGCTTTTCGTTAGCCATGCCGTTTGTGATCGTCGGAAGCTTACTGGTTCCCTTTATTTTTCCGCCATTTACCATCGACCCTACCAGCACGTTCGGTCAGTTTTACCTTACTCTGAAACCGCTGCTTTCCCCCACCTTCGAGCTAACAATCGGCCTGATAGCCCTGATTGTTGCCTTTGGTGCCAGCGCCAGCCTAGCCAAGCAATACCAACTGCCAGAGCGCCTATCCGGACTCACGGGGTGCTTGTCTTTTCTGTTATTTATCGGTTTTAGCGGCAACGAAATGCCCAATGTCTACCTTGGCGGTATGGGTATCTTCACCGCATTGATATCCAGCACCTATGCAATTGAGATAATTCGCTTTTTCTATAAAAAAGGTTGGTACATCAAACTACCGGACGAAGTCCCGCTGATGACCCGCAATGGTTTCCAGCTGATCGTCCCGCTGATGGTTGTCTTGCTCTCCATCAGCATGATCAACACCTACTTACTGGTACATACCGGGCTCATTCTGCCCGAACTGATCGCCACTGCATTGCAGCCATTAATCGTCGCCTCCGATACCCTAACGGCTGTACTGGTATCGTTGTTGATCTGCCACCTGTTGTGGTTTATCGGTATCCACGGCGCACTGATCATCACAGGTATTATGAACCCGTTTTGGATAACCTACTTAGTTGAAAATCAGCAGGCCCTGGCCAATGGTGCCGAGCAACTTCCCCATATTTACCTACAAGGGTTCTGGGACTTTTACCTGTTAATCGGTGGGATTGGTTCAACCTTACCGCTTATCTTTATGGCGATGCGGAGCCGCTCTAAGCAATTGAATTCAGTTGGAAAAATCGGCCTTATTCCATCCCTTTTCAATATCAACGAGCCGATCTTGTTCGGTTTCCCGATCATCATGAACCCGCTGTTCCTGATCCCTTTTGTCGGGGTACCGCTAATCAACGCCTCTATCGCCTGGTACCTCACCGATATCGGGATTCTTGATAGGATGGTCGCGCTGCTGCCGTGGTCGATGCCAGCACCGCTGGGCGCCGCTTGGGCTGCCAACGGCAGCTGGAAGAATATGTTTATGTGCCTGTTTGCGATTTTTAACTCTTGGATGATTTACCGGCCATTCTTCAAGGTCCATGAAAAGCAACTGATCGAGCAAGAAGCCCTTCACCAGCGATAAACCGCTTCCAACACTTCGAAGCCGCCCGAATTGGGCGGTTTTTTTGTTTCGATCAAAATCACAAATCCACAGATACCTCGCCCCTCTTTTGTGACATCTCTCATTTTATGGAAACCGGTTTCCATATTAATCTATCTTTTCTCAGTTTATGTCCGTAGATTCCCCACCAGAACATCAAACAGGCAGGACACAATGACGACCCAACACTTTCTCGTACTGGATATCGGCGGCAGTGCCGTCAAATATGCCGTTATGGACCCCCAGGCTGCCTTGCTGCACAAAGGAAAATTCTCCAGCCCAAAAACATCACTCGACGACTTCTGGCTGGCATTGGACAAGGTGGTATTCACCCTGCGCCAGAAATATACCCTTGATGGCATTGCCATCAGCACCTGCGGGGCGGTGAATTGCGACAGCGGCGTTATTCATGGTGCCAGTGCCTTGCCGTACATCCATGGCCCTAACTTTAAGTCGTTAATTCATGAGCGCTACCAATTAACAGCAGAGCTCGAAAACGACGCCTGCTGCGCCGCCCTCGCCGAACTATGGCAAGGCTCTGCTAAGCAGAGCAACCAATGCTGCTTGGTCGTCATCGGCAGCGGCATCGGCGGGGCCGTCGTCAGTCATCGTCAAGTACAGCATGGCCACCAGCTGCATGGCGGTGAATTCGGCTACATGATCGCCGGCGAAAAGAATGGGCTGCCAGTTACATTCAGTGACTTGGCCTCAACCCGCGCCTTGGTAGAGATTGCAGCAGAAACATTAAATGTCGACCCGAAAAGCCTGGATGGAAAAGCGGTGTTCGATGCCGCTATGCAGGGGGACGCACGACTTGTGCCTGTCATCGAGCAATGGTATCGCACGCTGGCAATCGGCCTGTTCAATATCCAGTACTGCATCGACCCCGAAACCATCATCTTGGGAGGAGCGGTCAGTGAGAGGCCTGATCTGCTCATGCACCTCAACCGCCACCTCGACGATCTGATGACGGCTATCCCGATCGCCAACATCCGACCTCAGCTGGCAACCTGCCAGGCAGGAAACGATGCCAATTTGATTGGGGCCCTATTCCACTTCTTGCAACGGCAAGCCTAAACCCTATTTCCCGATAACACCTATCGAACAAAAACTGAGCGAACAAAGACTGAGGCTATTATGACAACTTACACTTTCCCGGAAGATTTCCTGTGGGGCGCGGCAGCATCTGGCATTCAAACGGAGGGCACCACCAACAAAGCCCACCCGTCCATTTGGGATACCTGGCACCAAGATGCCCCAGATCGTTTCTTCAAACACATCGGGCCTGCGACAGTCTGCCAAACCTACGAGCGTTACCAGGAAGACGTCGCGCTGATGAAAAAGATCGGCATGAACTCTTTCCGTACCTCAATCCAGTGGTCACGCCTCATCAAAGACTTCGAAACCGGTGAAGCCTGTCCGGACGCAGTCGCTTTCTACCATGCCTATATCGACGAAATGATTGCCAACGGCATCACGCCGATGATTAACCTATACCATTTCGATATGCCTGCAGCGCTTCAGGAGCAATACGGCGGTTTCGAGTCAAAGCACGTTATCGAACTATTCGAGAAGTTCGCCCGTACGGCTTTCAAGCACTTTGGCCACAAGGTGAAACACTGGATCACCTTCAACGAGCCGATTGTCCCAGTCGAAGGCGGCTACCTGTACGACTTCCATTATCCATGTAAGAAGGACGGTAAGTTGGCGGTCCAAGTTGCCTTTAACATCATGGTTGCCCATGCCAAAGCAGTACTGGCTTACCATGAAATGAAACTGGATGGTGAAATCGGGGTAGTACTGAACCTGACGCCTTCTTATACCCGCAACGACAGCGATGCCGACCAAGAAGCGGCGTGGTATGCCGACCTGCTGTTCAACCGCAGCTTCCTTGACCCAATGGTGAAGAACACCATTCCACAAGAGCTGTGCCAGGTATTGCGCGACAACGAGATCATGCCGGTGTTCAGCGAGGCCGAGATTGATGAAATCAAAGCCGCCGAAGTCGACTTCCTTGGTGTTAACTACTACGTGCCGCGCCGTGTCAAAGCCCGTGAAGCCGAATACACCCTGGATTACTTCACGCCAGAGAAGTACTTCGAGAACTACATCAACCCGGAGGGTCGCTTCAACCCATGCCGCGACAACAACGAGATCTTGCCAACGGCTATCTACGATATCGCCAAGAACATCCAGGATAACTACGGCAACATCAAGTGGTACCTGGCAGAGATCGGCATCGCCATGGATCTAGAGTCAGAAGGTCCGGTCCAACAAGACGGCATGATTGATGACAGCTTCCGTACCGAACTGATGAAAGAGCACTTCATCCAGCTGAGCCGTGCGATGGGAGAAGGAGCAAACTGTTTCGGCATCCACCAATGGACCTTCATCGACAACTGGTCTTGGTGTAACTCGTTCAAGCGCCGTTACGGCTTCTACCGGCTGGATTTGGAAACCGGCAACCGTATACCAAAACGCCACTCGACATGGTTCAAGGAACTGGCAACGACCAACCAATTCACAGTGTAAATCGCACCGAATTCCCCCTCGGTTGAAAGATAAAAAGCCCGGCAGTTTTCACTGCCGGGCTTTCATTGCAATAAGCTTTCGCTTAAATAGCTATTATCAATATTCAGAGGCTAACACCTGCTGCGAGGCCTGCTTTTTCTTGAAATACCTCACCGCAACACCTACCAGCATCACCACACCGCACAAACCGTAGACCTGCATAAAGGTTGGGTCATCGGACACAAAGCCCACCTTGCTGAACATGATGTAGGCACCCAATACCATGTAAAGAATGACCGCCGAGGCTTCGAAGCGGAACTCCCATGGCGTTACATCCATGCTTTCATTTACTGGCATCACATAATCGCTGCTGCGCGGCGCAAAGTGGCCGATCACGAACATCAATACGGTACAGACCACAAACAAAATCGCCAACTGGTGCAGGAAGTGCAGCGGGGTTTTGAAGATAAGCTGCATCGAGGCATAGGAGCTAACGAACACCACCAGCGCCACTTTTGCTGCAATGGCAGGTACGCGTTTGGAAATATAGCCAACGAAAACAATGGTAAAGATTGGCACGCTGAAGAAGCCCGCTACCATCTGTAGGTACTGGAACAGGCCTTCAGGGGCATACATGATAAACGGTGCAATACAGATAGCGACAACCGCAATCAGTACGCCGAACACACGGCCCTTGGCAACCAGTTCTTTGTCTGTCAGTCCTTCCTTGGCAAAGATAGGTTTATAGACATTAAGGGCAAACAAGGTGGTAGAACTGTTCAGAACCCCGTTGAAGGTCGACAAGATGGCACCGAACATAACGGCCACGAAGAAACCAACCAATGGCTTAGGCAAGACTTCGTTCACCAAGCGGGTGTACATGGTATCCGGGTTACCGGCATCGGCACCGAACAGGTGGAAAGCGATAATACCTGGAATGATCAGGAACAGCGGCGAAATCACCTTGATAGCACCGGCCCAGATCACCCCTTTCTGGCCTTCCCTGAGGTTCTTAGCACCCAGCGCTCGCTGGATGATCGACTGGTCAGTACCCCAGTAGTAAAGGTTTACCAATAGCAGACCGGTAAACAAGGTTGAGAACGGCAGTGGATCGCTGGCAGCACCAACCGATTCCAGTTTCTCCGGCGCAGCAGTCAGCAGGATATTCAAACCTTCACCAAAGCTACCGCCACCTAGGGCAAACAGGCCGAATACCGGGATCATCAAACCACCGGTGATCAAGCCTACGCCGTTGATGGTGTCGGCAATCACTACCGCTTTCAGGCCACCGTAAATGGCATAGAAAAAACCCAGTAGCCCAATCAGCGCACTGATCAACGCAATGGCCTGAAATTCCGAAATACCCAATATTGACTCGATATCAAAAATACCGGTCAACACCACCGCCCCCGCATACAGGGTCGTCGGCAAAATATTTATCACGTACTGGCACAGGAACAGCAGGGTTACGAATTTTTTCACCCCGAGGTCGTAGCGGCTTTCGAGGAAGTCCGGCACCGTGGTGATCCCCTGCTTGAGGTAGCGAGGCACTAGGTAAAGGGCGATCATCACCAGGGTGACACCACTGGCCACTTCCCAGCCCATAACCGACATATTATGGGTATAGGACTGGGCAGACATCCCGACAAAACTGGTTGCACTAAGATTGGTCAAAATCAGGGATGAGGCAATCAAACCACCGGTCAGTGAACGGCCGCCGAGGAAAAAGCCATCGTGGGAGTCATTCTTCGAGTTCTTCACTTTGCTGTAGGTAAACCAAACCACAAAGCCGGTGAACAAGAAGAATGAAATGAGTGTAATTTCCATCTTTCAGTTCCTTTTGTTTGGTGGCACCTAGTGTGCCACCGGGTACGTATTAATCTTTTTGTAGGTGTAGGATCAGGGCAGATTCGGGATCGAGGATCGGCAGGATAAGGCCGATTTCCATCAGGTTATCTCCCCGAAGGTGTAGGGTTTTATCAATCCATGCCGGGCGGTGTTTCATCAGTTGGAACGAGCTTTGCGGCATCTCGACAATTTTCACCGAGTACATCGCCTCGGGATCTAAACAGCTCAAACGCAGTGGGGCTGGCAGGGCATGGGATGGCATCGCGCGCTGGCAGACGGTGATCAGCATCTCACCCTGGTGCTCGACGCCGTAGATGTATTGGCGCTCATCAGCCGGATCGATCCGGAAGGCACGGCCATTGTGCAGTAGGGTTCTGAAATATTTGTGCAGCTCGATATAGTGGGCAAAGGCCGCCTTCTCTTCTTCCCCGACCTTAACCGGATCCAGCTCGACCCCCATGTGGCCTTGCAGTGCCGTTACCCCACGCAGGTTAATGTTGTGCATGCGGTTGGTTGAGTGGCACTCGGCAGGGCCGATATGGGCACCCATCACTTCCGGCGGGAAGAAATATCCCATACCACGCTGAATAGTCTGGCGTTCTAGGGCGTCATTACAGTCCGATGCCCAAAAACGATGGGTACGCT